>CAJGEB010000033.1 GCA_904502045.1 uncultured Oscillospiraceae bacterium | reverse complement strand
TGCCGATGTTGATTACAGTTTTGCCGTGCCGCTGTGCCAGCTTTGCAAACTTGTATGCTCCGCCCCAGGTGTGATTGATGCAGCACAGACAGTAGTTTGCCTGCTCAATCATCCACCTGTTTCTTCTCTCGATTGCAAACTTCGGGCTACCCCTTTCAACTCCTTCAGGATACACGCTGCAGCCGCGATATAAGTCATATTTCCCCTTTTGCGTAGGCAGGTAGGCGAGTACCACAGAGAAGGAAACGTGTGGGTACTTTTCCTTTAGCGCGCTCATACAACTAAACACCATACTATCAAAATGACCGTGATTCCCAACATAAAATGTGTCCACACCTTTTGCGATAAGCTCCTCAACCGATTTTTGAAGGACCTTACTCTCCAACTCATAACAGTCACTATGCCCAAAAAAGGTACAAACCGACATAATTTCACCCCTCGTTAGTGATATATCGTTATTGTAACATAATTTTTGGAGTTAGTGAAGAGTCACTAATATGCATCTTTTGTTTCGGTTATTATATTAGTGATAAATAATTTTTTTGGGGGTGGTGCACATGAATACGACAACGGCAATTGCATATAGAATTCGTCAACTGTGCACACAACGGGGTATCACTCCCAATGGACTGAGTAATTTATCTGCCGTTCCACAATCTACTATCAAGAGTATTCTGAACGGTGAAAGCCAAAATCCAGGCGCCGTCACAATTAAAAAACTATGCGACGGTCTCGAAATTACCTTGGGTGAATTCTTTAGCACTCCCGAATTCGATGCTTTGGAACAAGAAATTAAATAATCTTTTCCCTCGATCGCATACGCTGTCGGGGGAATTTTTTTCCCTAAATTAAAATTAACGATATATCCCACACGATTTGTCGCAAATTTGGGTAAAATATTTTTACGATAAATCGCAAATGGAGGGGAACGGATTATGTGTACCAAAGAAGCAATCGCCAATCGAATACTTCAACTTTGTGATGAACGTAACATTGCTGTGAACGAATTAGCGAACATATCCGGAGTTTCTCCTTCGACTGTATATAGTATTCTAAATGAAAAAAGCCAAAACCCAGGCACCGTCACAATTAAAAAACTATGCGACGGTCTCGAAATTACCTTGGGTGAATTCTTCAGCACTCCCGAATTCGATGCTTTGGAACAAGAAATTAAGTAATCTTTTCCCTCGATTGCATACGCTGTCGGGGGATTTTTATACCCTAAAACAAAAAGTGCCGTCAATAGACAGCACTTTCTTCTGTTTTTTAGGTTAATATTCGGTAAACTGCGGAGTTACGGAATCCTTTTACTCAAGAGGTTTCATGGTGGGGAACAACAACACATCTCTTATAGATGCGCTGTCGGTGAGCAGCATTACCATACGGTCGATTCCGTAGCCGATTCCGCCTGTGGGGGGCATTCCCAGTTCAAGCGCGTAGAGGAAGTCCTCATCAGTAGTGTTCGCCTCTTCGTCGCCCTGAGCAAGAAGAGCCTCCTGAGCCTTGAAGCGCTCGCGCTGATCAATCGGATCGTTCAGCTCAGAATATGCGTTGCACATCTCCCAACCGTTCATGAACATCTCAAAACGCTCCACATACTCGGGGTTACCCGGCTTCTTTTTGGTGAGCGGTGATATCTCTATAGGATGATCCATTACAAATGTCGGCTGAATCAGATGCTCCTCAACAAATTCCTCGAAGAAGAGGTTAAGTATATCGCCTTTCTTATGGCGCTCCTCGTACTCAACGTGGTGCTCCTTTGCAACGGCGCGTGCCTCCTCCAAGGTCTTTATCTCGTTAAAATCTACGCCTGAGTACTTCTTGACCGCATCGATCATTGTGATACGCTCAAACGGCTTACCAAGATCCATTTCTACTCCGTTGTAGGTAATGGTTGTGGTTCCAAGCACTTCTTTAGCTACATATCTAAACATATTCTCAGTCAGATCCATCATTCCGTGGTAATCAGTATATGCCTGATAAAGCTCCATCAGGGTAAACTCCGGATTATGACGGGTATCCAGGCCCTCATTACGAAAAACGCGTCCGATCTCGTAGACCTTCTCCATTCCTCCAACTATAAGACGCTTTAAGTAAAGCTCAAGTGAAATACGCAGCTTAACGTCAAGATCAAGTGCGTTAAAGTGAGTTTCAAAAGGTCTTGCCGCTGCTCCGCCCGCGTTGGACACCAGCATCGGAGTTTCTACCTCCATAAATCCTTGACCGTCAAGATAGCGGCGAATAGTGCTGATTATTTTCGAACGGCGTAAGAATGTAGTCTTTGCTTCGTCGTTCATAATAAGATCAATGTAACGCTGACGGTAACGCATATCTGTATTGGTCAGACCGTGGTACTTCTCGGGGAGTATCTTGAGGCTCTTGGAAAGAAGGGTTACCTCAGAAGCGTGAATCGAAACCTCTCCCGTTTTAGTTTTGAAAACTTCTCCCTTTATGCCTACGATATCTCCGATATCAAGTTTCTTAAATGCACTGTACTCTTCCTCGCCTATTGCATCACGCGCTACATAAGACTGAATGTTACCCTCCAGGTCCTGAATGTTGCAAAAAGAAGCCTTACCCATTATTCTCTTGGACATCATACGTCCCGCGATGCTCACACTCTTTCCTTCCAACTCATCAAAATTCGTCTTAATCTCAGCACTGTGATGAGTCTGATCGTATTTGGTGATCTCAAACGGGTCCTTTCCCTCTGCCTGCAGATTACTAAGCTTGTCCCTTCTTATTTGAAGCGTTTCCGAAAGCTGCTTCTCTG
Organism: uncultured Oscillospiraceae bacterium; assembly: GCA_904502045.1. Lineage (GTDB taxonomy): Bacteria > Bacillota > Clostridia > Oscillospirales > Ruminococcaceae > RGIG8367. The sequence continues at coordinate 6,274 of CAJGEB010000033.1, read as the reverse complement.
CAGACGCTTCCAATACTTCTTCCGGTACGTTTACATTTTCGCTCATTTTTCTTTTCTCGCCTTCCTATTATTTTTTGTCTTAAACACACTTTCGGACGCGATATTTGCGTCGCGCCCGAACCTTTTTATTTCGATATTTCAAGTACCTCAAACAGAATATCTCCGCCGGGAGCCTCAACCGTTACCTGCTCGCCTACCTTGTGTCCGATAAGCGCCTTGCCCACAGGTGACTCGTTGGATATTCTTCCGTTTGCAGGATCCGCCTCGGTCGATCCGACAATATGATACAGTGCTTCTTCGTCAAACTCTATGTCCTTCAGCTTTACCTTGCACCCTACCCTTATCTCTTCGGTGGAAAGCTCGTCAGCATCCAGTATCTTCACATTCTTCAGCATCGCTTCAAGAGTTGCTATTCTTGCCTCTACAAACGCCTGCTCATTCTTTGCCTCATCGTACTCACTGTTCTCCGAAAGATCGCCGAACGATAACGCTACTTTTATCTTCTCCGCTATCTCTTTTCTTTTTACCGTTTTTAATTGTTCGAGCTCCATCTCAAGATTTTTAAGTCCTTCATCGGTCAGCACAATTTCTTTCGCCATTGTCTTCTTCCTTTCATTTGCGGCTTCCTTTTAATTAAAATATTATAGTAAAACATTACTATTCTGTCAAGTACCGCATTTTTCATTAATTTTTTATATATTATATTTTTCGCTTTCGCTCTTTATTCTGTCTTTTCGCTCTCCGAACTCTCAGATATTTGTGATTCCAGCGAGCTTCCACTGCTTATTTCAGGCTCCGAACTGCCGGAATTCTCTATATCGTCCCCTCGCAAGCTTCCTTTCACTACCTCTATCGCCTTTTGAAGCTGTGCGTCCCCACTCGGATCAAGAGTTTCTATATCCTCAACCGGTCCGCCGGTCAGGTCAACATCATAGTTCGGTACTACTCCGGTACCGTTAAATGTTCCGCTCTTCGGTAATGAATACGCTGCTGTTGTCAGAAGCAACGCTCCGCCGCCGTCAAGCTTTATCGTTTCCTGCATAATTCCTTTGCCTGCAGTGCGCTTTCCTATCACCTTGCCCTTATTCGAGTCCTTTATCGCTTGCGCAAATATCTCTGCCATCTCTTCGCTACGCTCATTCACTACAACCGCCATTGCTACATCGTACTCAAGCGCATCGGAATAAGCAAGTACTTCATTGGTTCCGTCCTTCTTGACCGCACTCACTATCTCTCCCTGCGGCAGTAACCTATCAAGTATTTCACTTACTGAGCGGATTATTCCCGTATCATTGTTCCTTACGTCAAATATTATTGCATCAGCTCCGCCGTCTATAAGCTTTCCCATCGCTGTCGCAAACTGATCCGATGTATTATTCTTAAACGCAGATATGTATATATACCCTATCCTGTCCTCAAGCATCTTATATGATACCGTCGGTATTTCTATTACTCTGCAGGTGAGTATCATTTCATCTTGGTCAACGGCATCTCTTCGGATGTGCAGACTGACCTTTGAGCCTTCTACTCCCGTCAACTTATTAAGTGCTGCATCCGCCGTGCTTGCAGTGACATTTTCTCCGTCTACCTTTATTATAAGGTCACCCTCTGATATTCCCGCTGCAGATGCTGAGGAATCCGGATATACCATCGTTACCTGAAGATATCCGTTCTCCGCTTTTATCGCTTCAACTCCGATTCCTATTATTTTTCCTTCCGTGGAGCTCTGCATTTCTTTATATTCATCCGCTGTGTAATATTTCGAATAACCGTCGTAAAGTCCGCTTATATATCCCTTTGCTACCGCTTCTCTTATAGCTTCTTCATTTATTTCTCCGTAATAATTCTGACGAATCTTTTTATCAAGCTCCGCAAATATCTCGTACATCGTTTCGCGGCCCTTTATATTATTCATCATATCGTTAAACTTCCTCATCGTAAAAACCGTCGTTACCGAGAAAGTTATCGCTATCGCTATAAGTATCAGCGTTATCGCCGCGCCTATAGATATCCTTTTATGCATTTATCTTGACCTTTCCTTTCGCCCTTTCCTTTATTCCGGTTTTATTTGTTCGGAACATTAGGGTAGTTCGGAAACTCCTTTCTGGGATTATACGCTTTTCCGTCTTGTCTTACCTCAAAATGCAGATGAGGTCCCGTCGACCAGCCGGTTGAACCTACTGCTCCTACCGCTTGTCCTCTGTCAACCGAATCGCCCTTCTTTACATATACCTCGCTCATATGAGCATACAAGGTCGTGAGTCCGCCGCCGTGGTCTATTATTATGTAGTTTCCGTATCCGTTTTCCTGATATCCCTTATACGTTACCTTTCCGTAGTTAGCTGCAAGTACCGGCTTTCCGTATATCTTTTCATTTGCATCGTTTCTTCCTGCAATATCAAATCCCGTGTGATAATCGGTATTATTAAATCTCCAGCCAAACTCAGATGTTATCTTCAAGTAACCATACACCGGCCACAAAAGCGATCCGCCGATATATTCTCCCGTGGATTCCATCTGCTTATATATCTCATCCAGCTCGTCCTGTACCGCCTGAGCCTGCTGCTTCAATACTTCTCCCTGCTCTGCAAACTGCTGCTCAAGCTCCTCTATATCCTGTATCTGCTGCTCTATCTCCGCTATCTGCTCTTTTAAGTCACTCGTCTGTTTGGTAAGCTCTTCGTTTTCGTCCTCAAGCTCTTCTCTGCTTTCCTTAAGCGTTACTCTCTTCTCCTCAAGAGTAGCCATACTCTCTTTCAGTTCGCTCTGCGACTTCTCAAGCAGCTCCTTATCCACCTCAAGATTATTTTTCTCTTTCTCAAGGTTCTCTTTCTTTACTATAACATCATCTTTTGTACTCGTAAGCTCTTCCAAAAGTGCATTATCGTGATCTGCTATTCTCTGTATCATCTCAGCTTTTGTGAGCAGATCGGAAAAGCTGTCGGCTCCGAGCAGCACGCTCAGTATCGTGGAGTTTCCGTGCATATAAAATGCTCTCAATCTCTTTTTAAAGGTTTCAAAGTTATCCTTTATCTGCTCTTCAAGCTCCGCTATCTCCTCAGCCTTTTTCTCTATCTCCGCAACGGTCGCATCTATATCGGCTCCGTACTTATCTATCTCTTTGGACTTTTCTCCTATCTCAATTTCTATCTTAGATATCTCTTTCTCATTTTCGGATATCTGTCCCTTTATTACCACGATTTTTTCCTCGATTACCTTTATCTTCCTTTTCGTCAGAGTTATCTGGTAATCAAGATTATTTTTCTTGGTCTGCTGCTTTTCAAGGTCAGTCTTAGCCGCGGCTATCTTATCATCAAGTGCTTTTTGCTCAGCTTCTATCTGAGCAAGCTCCTTGTCAAGCTCCGCTTTCTGTGCTCCGAGACTGGTCGCCGCTTTTACCTCCACTTTCGGTGACGAGGTCATGCAAAATGTCGCGCTCATTACCAACGTCAATAATACTGCCAATACCTTTTTCAACATTACCATCCCCCGTTTTATACTTTCAGATATTTTCTTACAAATATCGCGCTTCCTACCATTCCTACTCCGGCACTTCCTATGCAAAATCCTGCAAACAGTCCGCCGGCTATCTCTTTAAACTTTATTGTTTCCGATGCAAATGCCCCCATTACTCCAAAGACATCTCCGCGCATCCAATCCATCACTATATCATATCCTACTGCGATTACTCCGAACGCGATTACTCCTGCTATGAGTCCTATTATTATTCCCTCTAATATAAACGGAAATTGTATAAATCCGTCTGTCGCTCCGACATACTTCATTATATTTATCTCTTTTCGCCTGTTGAATACCGTTACCCTTATCGTATTCGATATTACCAAGAAGGATACTACTACCAAAATCACCGTCAGCACTATTCCTATAATATAAGCCGTCCTCTTTATGCCGGTGATTATTCCCGCTACCTGCGTCGGTGCCGATATCTCGTCCACCTGTGCTATCTCAGATATGCTCTCTACTGCCTCATCAAGCAGATCCACGTTCTTAAGCGTTACTCTAAACGAATCGGGTATCGGATTCTCTCCCTCCTCCAAAAGCGCCTCGAAATACTCCTTGTCATCACCGAATATCTCCATCTGCTGACGAAGTCCCTCTTCTTTGGAGATAAACACGGTCCTGTCCACGTTATCCATTATCTCAAGGGCTCCGCGCACCTTCTCTATACCCGCTTCATCTACGTCCATCTTTAAAAATACTACTATCTCATTCTGATTTTCCATGTGTCCTATCAGATTATTTATATTTAATGAAAATAATACCGATACTCCTATCAAAATCAGACACGCAAGCAGAGTTCCTATTGATGCGAGCGACATCATTCTGTTTACCCACAAATTCCTGAAGCTCTCTTTTACAAGATATTTTACTCCATTGAATTTCATTCGTTTACCTCCATATCTCTCCCGAAAACTCTGCTTCGCCGTTAGCAACTGCTTTTCCGTCATCTATCTCTATTACCCTATGATTAAAATGCGATACCAGCTCATGCTCATGCGTAACCATTATTACCGTTATTCCAAGCTTGTTTATCTCGCTGAGCAGCTCCACTATCTCATACGACAGCTTCGGATCTATATTCCCCGTAGGCTCGTCCGCTATTACTATCGACGGATTATTTATCAGCGCCCTCGCAAGTGCTACTCTCTGCTGCTCTCCTCCCGAAAGCTCCTCAGGCATTGCTTTTGCCTTGGAAGAAAGTCCCACAAGCGACAGCATATACGGCGTCTTTCTCCTTATCTCCGATGTCGATGCGCCGGTTACCCTCAATGCAAACGCTACGTTATCATACGCATTCATATTCGGTATAAGTCGGAAATCCTGAAAGACTATTCCTATCGACCTTCTGTATGCCGGTATCTCTCTGCGCTTTATTCTGCTTAAATCGTATCCGTTTACGATTATATTCCCCGACGTCGGCTGCTCCTCTCTCAACAGCAGCTTTATAAGGGTACTCTTTCCCGCTCCCGATTTTCCGACTACAAACACGAATTCCCCGTCTTTTATTGATAAATCTATCCCCCTGAGCGCTTCTGTTCCGCTGGGATATTTCTTGCTCACAGACACAAATTCTACCACTTGTACACCGCCTTAAAAATTCAGAATGCGGCGTCCGCCCTACCGCCGACGCCGCTGTCTATTACTCTGCCGTTAATATTTAGTCGGATTCGCCGAGAGATATTTCTTTACCATGAGTGCTACCTTAAATACTATCGCATGGTCAAATTCTCTCAGATCAAGTCCGGTCAATTTCTTTATCTTCTCAAGTCTGTACACAAGGGTATTCCTGTGCACAAACAGCTTCCTCGATGTTTCCGATACGTTGAGGTTGTTCTCAAAAAATCTCTGTATCGTAAACAGGGTTTCGTGATCCAAGCTCTCGATGGAGCCCTTCTTAAATACCTCTTTCAAAAACGTCTCGCAAAGAGTTGTCGGAAGCTGATATATAAGTCTTGCTATTCCGAGATTGTTATAGCTTACTATGCTCTTCTCGTTGTCAAATACCTTTCCTACCTCAAGCGCTATCTGTGACTCCTTGAAGGATTTTGCAAGATCGCGAACTCCCTCAACTACCGTTCCTATTCCGATAAGCGCATGGGTGTAAAACTCACTTCCCAAGGTGTCAACTATCGAACGCGCAAGCTTCTCTATATTCGCACTGTCTATTCCCGACTTTATCTCCTTTACCAATACGATATCGCTCTCGTTTATATTAAACACAAAGTCCTTCTGCTTGTCGGGGAAAAGATTCTGAATAACGTCAAACGCAGATATATCAGTAGCAGATACTATTCTTATCAGCAGCACTACTCTGCTGACCTCTACGTTAAAGTGAAGCTCTCTCGCCTTAACATATATATCTCCGGGCAAAATGTTCTCGAGTATCAAATTCTTGACAAAGTTATTCCTGTCATACTTCTCGTCGTAGTATTCCTTTATGCTCGTCAAAGATACTGCTAAAATTCCGCACATTTTAGCTGCAAGCTCATCGGTTCCTTCAACAAACACCGCATAGTCCGGCTTAAGTCTTGTTCCAAAGGGCTTATAGGTATATCCGTCACGGATAAACATATCCATATTGTCTTTGTCGCTCATATCCATCAGCAAATACTCGCTGTGCTCTCCTATCTTTGTAAGGTCGCTGCACGCAACAGTAGTTGCCGTTTCGTCTATTACGCCCACTTTTCTATCCAATGTATCTCTCATTTGATGAACTACGCTCTGAAATAATCTGTTTGACATTCTTATTTCT
>CAJGEB010000032.1 GCA_904502045.1 uncultured Oscillospiraceae bacterium | reverse complement strand
GCAGTAGGCTGAGTTGGGGCGCAGGTCGGTAATGTTGAGCTGGGATACGGCGGTAGCGGCAGCTTCAACGGTTACGTCTGCAAGAGCGAGCTCGTAGACGGCGGAATTACGTGTGAGGTCGGGAGCTGTGGGAACCGATGAAGGAGTACCGGTGAGTACGGCTATCGTAATTTCGCGCTGAGTCATATCAAGACGTGCGACTATTCTGTCTATTCTCGGGAGAGAGGTGTGGGAGTCGGCGAGGGTAATTACGGTATCCGAGGAGTCAAAGGCAAAATATCCGTTGATAAAGCAGGAGCCGGCCTTGACCTTAAGAGAAAGACCGGAGTTTTCAAGTATTTGGAAAGAGGAGGCGGGATTGGAATATACACCGTTTCCGATAAAGCGTTTAAAATATTCAGCCCAGAAGTCAGCGCTTTCGGCGCGGTCAAAGATAGGCATATTGTTTGAATCGGTACCGATGATTTCACTGTTAAAAAAACCGCTTCGCATAAAGATCAGATCCTTTCAAAAAGATTAGGGCAGATAAAATCCGCCGCGTTTTAGTTGTTCGACTACCGAGAGAGGACCGCTTCCCAAGGTAACGCAAACGGATACGGCGTTATCCTTAAAGGTCTCGCAGACGGAGGTTATGCGATCCTCAATGACGGAGCCGGAGGGGTAGGGGATGTAAGAGCAGAGATCTCCGAGATCGAAGTCCTTGCGGTATAAGAGGGAGGAGTTCGGGGAAAGCTGCGCCTCGGCATATTCTGAGCGTGAATATTGAGAAAGCTTTTCGAGTCCCTTGCGTTTCAGGCTTGAGCGGTAGAGCGTTTCATCGAATTCGGTGCCGGACTCCTTGACTCTTCCCGCGTTTATCCATACTTCAAAGCGTTCGGAACCGTTTGAGAGGTCTACCGTTTCGATGATATCCTCGCAGCCGTAATCGGAGCCTGAAACGTAGGCGAAATTTTTGTAATCAGAGGAAGAGCGAATTAGCTTGTGGGTGCGGACGTTTTCAAAATCATCGGAAAATATCGCCTTGGAGTTTTCCGTCTGGGCGTCGGTGCGGTCGACGCCCTGCCATACCTTAAAAACGAGGGAGTTTTCGGAAAAAGAAAAGGAGATATCGCAGGAGAGGGAGTCGGCAGCAGCAATTTGTTCGATGCAGTCAAGCAGATTTTCTCCCAAAAGGGAAAAGGAGGCGTAGGAACCGCGGTGCTGTGACTCGGCAAGGGAAAGAGAGGAGATTTTTCGTGCGGAAGCTGTGGGATTTACAGCAAAATCCCAGACGAGTGATAGTATCACATCCTCGGAAAAGCCTGAGAGGGATACCCGCGAATCAATAATTCTTGAGGCGAGCAGAGCCTTAACGCTGCGTCCGGAAGCGGTCACTTTTCCGCCCGACTCGGAGCCCGAAAAGGATAACGATTCAACGATAACGGTCTCGTCAATATCTTTGCGGTGAATAAATTTACAATCCGAGAGAAGAGGGTAGTGCTCGGGAAAAGCGGTAAGAGTGAACTCGCCCGCGCAGTAGTAGTTTCGGGTCCAAACGAGAGAGATAAAGGAATCTATAACGCCTAAAAGGGAGAAGTTTTGGTCGAGTAAAAAAAGTTCGGTCAAGGCAAAGTCCTCCTAAATTCCGAAATAAGCGGCTTCCCACATCGGAAAGACGGCGAGGTTTTCTGCGCCGGACCTTGCAGAAAATCTTATTCGGTTTTTACCCAGCTCAAGAGGGAAAAAGGAGCTTGAGCGATCAAGAAGATTTGAGATGTTTTGTCCGTTTTTGAGGACTCTTTTCTTCCCCGGAACAGTTACGATACGAAGCTCATCCCCCTGCAAAAGAGTCGTGTTTACCAAAATAAAGGTTTGGGAAGTAAGATTTTCGATCTGCGGGTTTACTACCTCTTCGGAGGCGCGGAAAAGAATATCGAGTCCAACGGGAATATCCCCCGAATTGTTAAGTATCACGACGTCTCCGAATTTGCGGTAGGAGGCAGCACAGCCGTTTTGAGTGAGGGCAGTCGGGAAAGCGGTAAGAGGAACTATTTTTGCGATGTTTTCGGAGAAAGCTTCATTATCTTTAAAATAAGGGTCGGGACAGATGAGGGAAAGGCTTATCCTGAGCGGATCAAAAAGGGTAGTGTGGGTAAACTTGAAGGATTTCACCTCATAGGTTATCTTTCTTTTCACTCCGAAATAATCGACGCGCAGAACACCCTCTGTCTTGGGGGAGAAAAATCTGAGAATACTGTCGCGGTAAGCGCGGGAGAGGGAAGCATCGGCAAGCTCAAAGTCCATTGAGATGACTCTGGGAGAGATAGTGCGTCCCGATACGGCAGAGGAGTCGGATTGTGCATCGGGGGAGAGCGCGAGAGAATAGTCGGAGCTTTCAAGACCAAAGACGGAGATAAGTCTGAAGGGCTTGGTTTTACCGATTTGGACGGTAAAATCAGAGCCGGAGCGTTCAAAGGATAGAGAAATGTAATTATTCAAAATTAATCTCCTTTTTTAAATAATGGTTCGCCGCCGCAAGACAGCGAAAGAAATAAGATCATCTCTGAGGGATTTCTGTATGCGGCAGCGAAGGAATCTATGTTAAAGGGCGGACTTGGAAAACAGGGCAGAGGAGCCTGTTTCGAGTTCGCCGCTGGAAGCGAAGATGCCGTAGAAAGCAATGCGCCCGTTACGGTTTGGAGGATAGGACATAATGAAAATTGAGGGATTAAGCGTCGCGGCGGCGCCGCAAAACGCATTTCATAGAGTAGCGGGCGGAGGCTATCGTGGAGATACCTTCTGAAACGGCGGGGAATGAAACTGCAGAAATTTTGAGTGCAAAAGAGGGGAGGTTGCCCGATTTGTTTTGCTCATCAAGCCAAGCGGCGATATTTTCGAAAAGAGAGGAGTTGTCGGAATTTGCAGATGAATTTCCGCCGAACCGTCTGTTGCAGACGAGATTGAAGGATATCTCTTCGATAGAGGAGCCGTCAACGTATTGCCGTATGATTTTAATTTCGGGAAGAAAATTAATTGAAAAATTGGGGAGTGCAGAATCGAAACGATTGATATTAAGACGGTTATTTATATAAGGGCAGGAGAGAAAGAAGGAATAAAGCGAATCTGTAACAGTCATCTGCCCCTCCAATCTCCGCCGGAAGCTACGAGGTGCTTTGTGCGGCGGGAACCGAAAGAAAAATCGGAAATACTGAGGATTTGGAAGGAATCGTAAAAATCGGACAATACGTCATTTTCGGATTTGGGCGGTATCTCGTAAGGACAGGCTCCCTTTACGATAATATCCTCCACTTGCAACGTGAAAGCGGAGTCGGTGCAGGAACTAAACTCGTCAGGGGGAAGGTAAGGCATACCGTCGCGTGATTTTGCGTCGGCGGGGATAAATACCTTAAAGGAGTTTGCTCCCACGATTCCGCCCTTCACGGAGGTTACTGCGTGAGTGCCTTGGAACATTACACCGTCGATTATTCTTTTAAAATAATCAAAAGAAAGGGAGGTGGGATTAAAGCGGCGGTTGTATATCGTAACTGTATCTTTATACATTTCGGCTCCCCCTGAACATAGTGCCGGTATCGGCAAGATATCGCATAGCCGTATTATAGAGGCGTCTTGAGGGGGACTCGGTGTTTGATATTCCGCGGACGTAGCGAACGCTTACGTCACCCACCTTTTCTTCGGCAATACCGCCGCCGGAATTGTTTGTGAAGATAGCCTCGGCTACTGCGCAAACAGCGGATCTTTTGCGGTCATCGAGAGGTAAAGAGGAAAATCTTCCGAAGGTTACTGCGGAGAGATATTCGCAGGCGCGTTTTTCGAGTTCCTCAAATTCGCCTAAAGGGATAACACGGCCGCCGTATGAAGAAGAGTAAAAGCCATAGTCGGCGCAGGACATAGAATATCTCCTTTCGAGTTAAAATTAGGTGTAAAATTAAGCTTTTGCGTGGAGATAGACACCGCTGAGCTTGTTGGGGAGTACGAAAGCATCGTGGTAGATGCGGTAGTCGAACTTCCAAGCGTCAGCCTTCTGGTTTTCCTCGGGGGAGAAGATGCGGGGGAGGGTGTGCTTGGGAACCTGCAGAACTGCGCAGGGGTGGATTATCATAAAGTTGATATCCTTTGCATCTTCTGCAGGAGTAAATCCGCCGTCGAGCTGATCGGAGGAGGAACCGTCGCAGAGGGTAACAGCGGTCTTGAAGCGGCGCTGAGGAACCTTTACCACCCTCATACCGTCGTACATTTCGAAATTACTGTTGAGCTGGCTATCGTTTACACTTGCAAAGCGCATATCGGCGGTAGCCTTTTTGAGCAGAGCGTAGTTTGCGGGAGTGATGAAGAGGATCCTATCCTCGTAGGGCACCTCATTTTCATCCATAGCCTGAACGGCGGCATCTATGGCGTCGATGATGGTGGATTCGGTGAGAGTACCGCTTGCGCTGCCGATACCCTCGGTGGAGGCGTAGGCGGAGAAACGGTAGGCGTCGACCTCGGGAGCTACCTTTGTTCTGATAAATTCACCTGCGAGGGAACCGAAAGCCTGATCCAAGGTTTCATCGTTGTCCATACGGTCGATGATAAAGCTTCTTGCTCTGTCGCGTTTAAGGGTGAGGGTTTCCCAGGAACCGGTAACGCTGCCGTCAACAAAACCGGTGTTTCTGTCGTAGTCTGCGAGTCCCTGCATGGAGGTCTTGAAGATCTTTACGACGTTTCCGCCGGAATAATCCACAACGTTATAGTCGAGGGGAGCGGTGAGGGAGGAAAGCTGATAGGTTTCATCGAGCATAGGGAGATACTTCTGGGCTAAAGAGATACTGTTTGACATAAATAAAAACTCCTTTTAAAAAGTGATGATCAGACGGGAAGTCCGAAAGCGGATCTGAGGGAAGATTTTGAGAAGAAGCGTCCGGATTTACCGTCGGTTGAGCCTGTAACGGAAAGTTCAATGGGTGAAGAGGAAAATGCAGCGGGATTTTCCTTTTTGATGGAATCAATAAATTCCGCACCGCCCACAAGCTCGCCGTTTTCTACCGGCAAAGCTGAGGAGATAAGCTTTGTAAGAGCGGCCTCTTTTGCGAGCGGGCAGGAAAATTCATAGGAGTCAACGAGCCGCGCGGCGAGGAAGCCGTACTCTTTTTTTGAAAAGTCCTCTTTAAGAGCGGCGGACTCGCTTTCGAATTTAGCTTTAAGCTCGGCGACGGAGGTGTCGAACTCCGCCCTGGAAAGAAAAGCGGATTTAAAATCTCTTTTGAATGCAGCGCTTTTATCCGCGGAGAGCTTAATACCGTGTTTGTTCAGTAAGTTAAAGATATCCAAAGCTTACACATCCTTTTTAGGTAATAATTTTTTAGCTTCCTCAAGAGAAAGACCGTATCTCCAGGAGAGGTACTGTTCAGGAGCTAAAATTCCCGAGTTTACCTCTTCAAGACGGATCTTCTGCTCGGCGGAAGCGTCGATAATAATGGAATCGTCCCAAGAAAAAGAAAGATCATACTCACCTTCCGGAGCAAGCTTTGCGGCAGAGGTCCAGACGTTGATGGCGCGTATCAGGTCGCGCAGAGCATTTTCAAGGGACTTTTGAATATCCGAAACGGTGGAATACATCCGCTGTTTTGAGCTGATAATCTCGGTAGCGGTAAATTCAGAGGAAGAGGGTTCGGATATTGAGCCGTAGGAAAGACCGCAGTTAAATTCGATGCGCTTAAATATCTTATCCAGACCGTTAAAGAGAGAGGTATCTCTGATTTGCGGGGAGAACTGTTTGAGGAAAGCTCCGTCGCGCAGAGAATCAATGTCGAAAGCGCGGAAAAGGCGTTCTTTTCCCTTGGGGAGAGTAATGTTACCCGCATCGTCTTTTGCGAAAAGGTCAATACTTGCATCTACCGCAAGTTCGCTGCCTTCATACTCCCACATAATAGAAGCGAAGTGCTTGTCCGCCTGTTCGATGAGCCCGACGGCTCTTGAAAAAGCCGATACTCCGAGAGGAGAATCAGGATCGAGGTTGTTGGCGAAGGGCATTTTAAAGTAAGCGAAGAGCGGGGAGGATACGCCGGAAATGCGAACCTTAGCAGCGCGGGAAGCCCACTCGTCTACGCAAGAGAGAGCTACCTTTGAGCCGAGTGAGTAGGGGGAATCCGAAGAGTAGGCGGTGTTTGTGATTTCGACTCCGTTTTCGGAAAGCTCGTGAATCTCAAGAAGAGCGAAGTACTTTTTGCCTATTTTTTTACGGGAAATAAAAACGGCAGAGGAGATATTTCCGGAGCAGTCAAACGCAATCGGAAAAAATTGGTCGGAACGGATAATATCGACGCCGATGTTTTTACCGCTCAGATAAGGCTTAAAGACAACACCGCCGCCTGCGCAGGCGAATTCTACCGCGCGGCGTAGGTTTTTGAGTACGGGAGCGTACTGTTTGGAGAGGAAATCAGCTCTTTTGCCGCCGGTAATGGATGAGGACATCTCAAGGGTAACGAGTCTTGCGAGCTCAGAGGAGATGGCGGCGGCAAGGTTGAGGGACTTCACCGAGCCCGACAGCCAAGGAGCCTGCCCCGAATAGATGTCGTTCCACAAGTGTACGTTGGAGTACATTTCGTCGGAGATAGCAGGGCTGGTTCCGAGCACGGATTTTAAAGATTTGTTTTGGAATAGCGTTGGAATCACCTCTAAAAAATAATTTTGTCAGCGGCGCATAACGGAGTAGGCGAAATAGCGCAGATCATCCATTGCGTGATCGAACTGTTTAACGACGCGGTCGCCGGAAGCGTCGTCGTTCCAGGAATAAGCGGAGAATTCTCTGATACAGTCCTTGCAATTTTCGCCTATTTTGATTTTTCCTGCAGAGAGGAGGGAGGAAACGAGCCGAATACCGTTCAGAACGTCATTTGAAGCGCCGCGGACTTTGAATTTACCGTGGCGTCTGATACAGGTGATGAAGCTGGCGGCGGAGGGGTCGATAATGATGCAGGAGATGCTGCGGTCCCCTGCGAGCTGTACGAGTTTCAGGTAATACTCCTCGTCGGTGAGCTGCACTCCCGATTTTCTGCTGTCGTGGTAAAATTCATCAATGCGAAAAGCGCAGTCTTTTTTGAGTAGCCAAAGACCCATTGAGCATGGGTTTACGGTACCGTAATCTATGGAGATGAAGAATTTACCGTCTTGCTGCGGGAGTGCAGAAACGGGAAGAACGTGAGCTGACTTATCGAACATTGGGTAGACAAGACCTTCTGCGCGGGTCCACTGACCGAGGATATACCTGCTGTGGAAAACGCCGCTGTAAAGCTTATCGTAGGTGTCGAGGATATCGTCTGAAAGGCTTGGATTATCGCTCATCAGGAAGTGGAGATAGAGCGCCTTTTTCTCCTCTGACTTGAGGATCCACTCCTCATAAAACCAGTGCTCAGGGGAGTCGGGATTGCAGTTAAACCAAATTCGCGAGCCGTCGACGGAGCATCTTGCAACAGCCTGTTCCACGAAATTTTTCGGCATCAGAGCTACCTCGTCGAGCATAACTCCTGCGAGGGTAATACCCTGAATATAGGAAAAAGAGGACTTATCCTTTCCGCCGAAAAGGTAGAAGGTGTTTTTGGAGCCGTCGGCATTAGCAAGAGAAAGGACTCCGTCGCTTGAAGAGTATTTAACGCCGTAACGCTTTTTAATGGAATTGATGCGCAGGAGCGGTTCGATAATGTTGCGCTCGGCGTTTTTGAGAGTTTTGGAGCAGATAGCAAAAGATTCACCCGAAAAGCTTGACATAGCCCAAAGGATAAAAGAGAGGGACATAACGAGGGTCTTTCCGCTTCTGACGGCGCCGTCGCAGATGATGCAGCGGTATTTGGAGGCGATATCGGGGTTAGTCCACCAAGAGAGCAGTTTTAGCTGCTTTTGAGAGAATCCGGAAAAAGAGAAGCTCATAGTAGCTCGTCCTTCCAGAGCTTGCTGCAGGATTTTATGGCGTCGAGAAGACCGTCGTCTGAGCAGTCGGGTGTAGTGTCCGAATCGAATAGCCCGACGTGCTTACCGAGCAGCTCAAGAGCTTTGATGCGGTAATTGAGCTTGACCTCGGAGTCGCAATCGGAAGAGAAAGCGATTTTTTCGAGTTCGGAAATAATCTTTTTTTTAGTTTTGTTTGTTTTTGGAGCCATAGGAATATTCCTTTCCGAGAATGCAATTCGGAAGAATACAGAAGTTTTTGCCGCAGAGAATGGCGTTGTTCCAGCAGCAAGAAGCGCAGGGAGAAGCCGGAGCAGCAGCTTTCTTTTTGGATTTTTTGGTGCGACGGGGAGTATTGTTCCGAGCCGCATTAGAGAGAAAAGACGAAAGGATAAGATCACCTACCGAAAAACAGAATAAAAAATACCGACCGAAAGGGCCGGTACGGAATGGATTTTGAGCTCCTTGCATTCAATTCCATGATATAATTATAACCCCTGATTTTTTCCCAAAGGTATCAACCTTGAAAAAGACAGAGAAATTTTTCCTTGAGAAGATAATAGAAGGGGGGTACCAATAAAATGAATAATATTTTGAAATATATTACAAAAATGTTGATAAGTCCTTGACGATATATATATATATATATTAATATATAAGTGAGGTGGAACCCTCAAAAAAAGAAAATGAAGGTAAAAAATTCGAAAGGAGCATACTTATGAAAAGAAAAATTTGCGTTTTACTTGCGTGTGTGATGGCGGTGTCCTCTGTGTTGCTGAGCGCCTGCAGCGGAGCGGGTGAAAACTCCGGAAGCGGTGCGGGATCAAGCAGCGGGACAAGCTCGGGCGGAGAAATAAGCTCAAGTGTTCCTGACGAAAACGGGTATTCGGTGAGAGAAAGCGCGGGAATAAATTTTGAGCTTAGCTATGACAATTACCCTGAGATTTTGGCGACTGAATACACTTATAGATTCCTGTCGAAGCTGCCGTCTGCCGTGTTTGAGTATCCGGATGCTCCTGAGAGTCCGTTTGACGTGACGAAGGAGCCGGTATATCCGAAGGCGGCGAAAACGAGGGAGGATTTGTATAGTGCCCTTGAAGACGGTAGTGCTGATATTGCCCTTATTGAGATGCTGCCGAACGAAGAAAAGGACGAAGCAAAGTTTGAGTATACACTTATCGGACGTGTCGGAGTCGCCTTTACTACGAGTGTGAATAATAAGGTAGAGAGCATAACCAAAGAAGAAGCGATAAAAATATACCGCGGAGAAATAACCGACTGGTCTGCGCTTGGCGGAGATGCGGGAAAGATAAATGTAATTGATATTTCTGCGAGCGACTCAAAAATATAT
>CAJGEB010000031.1 GCA_904502045.1 uncultured Oscillospiraceae bacterium | reverse complement strand
CGTACCGTAGGTTCCGGCGTTGTTATCAAGGTTAACGAATAATAGCCGTTTTAACAAAATTAAAGGACAGAGTTTCGACTCTGTCCTTTTTTTATATAATTTTTATTCAGCAGCAGAAATATCTGCAATCACATCTTTTAGCCTTGTGACGAATTCCTCGTAGGTTTCGTCCGGTTTAATTACTTCGGTTTTGCGACCGACCCAATTTAACAGCCCTTCATTGCGCTCTTGGTCAATTTGTTTATCCTCAGTTAGCCATATACGACCTTGGCAAGGATGAACGGAATAAAGAGTTTTTAAAGTTTTAACCTCACTTGCCGCTTCAATGACGTAGGTGTCGTGATTTTCTCTGTATGTTTTTTCTCCTTGAACGACGTAGTTGTGTTCGTCTTCGGATTTATTCAAGAAAAGAATTACATAATCACCTGTTTTTAAATATCCGCCAAACTGTTCATAACTCCGATAGATAAAAACGGAACCGTCGCCGAGTTCATGAACGGTAACTATATCGCCCTTTTTTAAATTGCCGGAAATAACCTCCACGACCTCGACTTCGTTGAGCATACTGGGCTCATATTTTCTGTTTGAGTTTTCGTAGATGGAGATTACAGGCGTTGAATTTTTAACCTTACCGACAATTACAGCATCACTTTGATTCTGAAGCAGCTCGTTGAGTGTAAAAGTAGCGACTCGTGAAGTAGCTTCTTGTGACTGTATCGTATAGGTTTGCGGGGAACATCCGCTCAGTGAGAAGACAAAGACTGCCAATAATAATACAGCAATGATTTTTTTCATAGTTGTTACTCCTTGGGCTGTTTTTCAATTTACATTCCCATTGGAAACACCTCCTGTTCTTTTGTCAATTTTATTTTACCACTATTTTCAATATATGTCAACTAATATTATGCAAATTACACAATTTCCGCATTTTGCACAAGTTTTTATGTTATATTTAGTGCAACAAAAATAACATTTTTAATCTAAATATCAAAAAAGAAAGCTGCATCTGAGTCTGGGGTGGAGTGTCTTTTTAAGCAGCTGTATTTGCGGCGAAAACGCTTTAAATTGGTGCATTTGAATATTATAATATAGTTTTTAATATAGAATATATTGCTATTGACAAAAGTGAAGGAAAATGATATAGTTAAACCGACAGCTTGATTCGGCATTAGGGGGAGTGCGACATCTCCGCTCAAGACGTTATTGAGCTCGGAAATATTGCGTGTATCGGAACGGTCTACCGGAATTTTCTGCCATTGGAACGTACCTTTGCGCAGAAGGTTTTTTGTGAGTAGTTGTTTGATTTAGCGTAGTAAAAAACAATTAGGGGGAAAGAAATGAAGAGAATTTTGGCGATTGTAGTTGCTTTGGTATTGTCGCTTGGTGTTTTTGCATCTACGGCATTTGCTGCAACCGAAACGGCGCCGCTCGTATACTCTTTTGCCGAAGAAGGACATACCGGTTGGGACTACACGGATTATGCAGTAACGCATGACCCGCAGGGAACCGGCGTGATTGAATGGGATTCGGAAAGAGGCGCTGCGGTAGTAAAAATACCCGAAGGAAAGAGCGCGCAAGCAGCCTATATGGAGTTTGGATCCACCGCGGGCGAGTTTGAGATTGATTCCTCAAAGCACAGAGTGGTAAAACTCGGAATCAGCGCAAAAATTACTGATCCTGCGTCCACTTTTGTCGGAGTCAGAGTAGTCAATATATGGAACGTCGGTCCGATAGAGCTATGCAGAGGCGGCGACGTTAACGAAACCGAATTTACCGAGGTAACGTTAAATCTCCAGACGAAGTTTTTAGGCTGGATGCAAGTCGGAAAGCTTGGACCCTCTGAGAGAGCGGAGAGATTCAGTATTCAAACGGTTGGTAACCTCGCCGCAGGGGACTATGTTGCCATAAACTACATAGCGTTCTTTAAAACACAGGCTGAAGCAGATGCGTTTGATTATGAGGATTGGTTGGCGGGCGGCAGCGGGTTCCCCGAAGTGTCTGAGCCCGAAACTTC
The DNA here is from genome assembly GCA_904502045.1 of uncultured Oscillospiraceae bacterium. Lineage (GTDB taxonomy): Bacteria > Bacillota > Clostridia > Oscillospirales > Ruminococcaceae > RGIG8367. The sequence continues at coordinate 7,326 of CAJGEB010000031.1, read as the reverse complement.
CGTGTCTGAGCCTGAGAATTCCGAATCTGAGAGCTCTGCGGGAGAGAATTCCGGAGCAGGAAACGGAAACGGCGGAGGAAATACTGTCGTTTATATAATTGTTGCAGCAGTTGTTGCGGTAGTCGTAATAGCGGCAATAGTTATCATTAAAAAGAAAAAAACGGTATAAGTAAGACCGCGAAAAATGTCGGAGTGAAGCTAAAGAAGCGGACTCCGAGGAAATTATTATCAGGGAATCATTAATAAATAATGATATATTTAAAAGGAGGCAATTTTCATGAAAAAGATACTTGCAGTTGCATTGTGCGCATTAATGCTGGTAACAGTATTTGCAGGATGCAACGGAAACGGCGGCAGCTCTGTTAATGTCGTAGTTGAGTTTGAAATTGACACAGAGTCATTTAAAGGTCAGGAATTGACCTGGTGGACTCACTGGGACATTTTAGACAACCAAGGAGACATAGCCAGATTCAACGAGGCAACGGGAGCTACCGTTGAGTACGGAAATATCGGCGGCGGCGGAGTTAATGCTGCGTATTACTCTCAGATAGCGAACGCTCTTGCAGCAGGAACCGGACCTGACGTATGTTCCATATACGGCTGGGCAATGCCCTCATGGATAAGAAAAGGACTTCTTGAGCCGATAGACAAGGTGCTTAAGCTTGAAGATCCTTTCTGGGATCAGTTCGGCGGTTGGAGAGAAGTCTTTAACGAAGGCGTAATGGACTTTTTTAACTATGAAGGTAAGATCTATGCATGGGCAGACCGCGACGTTAACCCCTACTACATGATTTACCGTAAGGACCTGTTTGAAGAAGCAGGACTTGATGATCCGGCTGAGCTTCAAAAGAAAGGCGAGTGGAACTGGAATACCTTTAACGAAGCTATGGAAGAGCTCACATACGACAGTGACGATGACGGAACCATAGATAAATTCGGAATTACCGGAACTTTGTCAGAGGCATTCTTCGGAACCGTTGAAAACGGAAACTTTATCAGATGGAGAGAAGACGGAACTCCTTATTTTGCACTTACCGACAGTGATATGATAGCTTGCATGGAAGAGGAGAGCCTTGTTACTCAGAACTGGTACGACAACAGCCACGGTTCTTGGATAAACAGCTTCTGCGCAGGAAATATAGCAATGCTTGTTTCGGCTTCTTGGGACTGGCAGAAGGCGTGTGAAACCTTTGGTACTGAAAACATCGGATGGGTACAGATGCCGATAGCTCCTTCCAACACAAGCGGCGTAGTTAAGAACTATGTAAACGCAGGAGGTACTGCTATCACCAACAATATCGACTGTGAAGGACTTGTAGAGCACTATCTCCAGTATAGTTATCATAGTGCATGGTTTACCGAATATCCCGAGGATGTTCAGAGCTCTTGGGACGAGAAGGTACTTGCTTCTTACGGATACTCCGAGGAGCTTAAGGCGTTTGAGAAGCAGATGGAGGAAAACGTATACATTCCTAACGCATCCGGTTGGGGAGCTCTTTACGATCTCGTCACTCAGAAGGTTCTTTGGAACTATCAGTCAGGAAGCGTAGACCAGCTCGTACAGTCGATTGCTGTAGCAGCACAGACCATCATTGATGACGTTTTCTATGATGTAGACTAACACTTCTTTTTCATAATTCCCTTTTTGATACACAGCTAAATTTATTTTGGCTGTGTATCATTAATAAAATGACATATTTTTAATTTTAAAAGGAGGCGAAATTCATGAAAAAAATATTTGCAGTTGTATTGTGCGTGTTAATGCTGGTAACGGTATTTGCAGGATGCAACGGAGGCGGCACCACGAATAATGCCGTAACTGAGTTTGTAATTGACACAGAATCTTTTAGAGGTCAGGAGTTGACCTGGTGGACCCACTGGGACGTTTTAGACGAGAACGGAAATCGGGCGAGATTTATCGAAGAAACCGGAGCTACTGTTGAGTACGGAAATATAGGCGGCGGCGGAGTTAATGCTGCGTACTATTCTCAGATAGCGAACGCTCTTGCGGCAGGAACCGGTCCCGACGTATGTACCGTATACGGCTGGGCGATGCCTTCGTGGATAAGAAAAGGACTCCTTGAGCCGATAGACAAGGTGCTTAAGCTTGAAGATCCTTTCTGGGATCAGTTCGGCGGCTGGGAGAAGGTCTTTAACAAAAGTATGATGGAGTTTTTTAATTATGAAGGTAAGAACTATGTATGGATGGACCGTAAGGTTAACACCTACTATATGATTTACCGCAAGGATCTGTTTGAACAAGCAGGACTTGATGATCCGTATGAGCTGTATCTTAAAGGCGAGTGGAACTGGAATACCTTTAACAAAGCTATGGAAGAGCTCACCTACGACAGCGACGATGATGGAACCATAGATAAATTCGGAATTACCGGAACTTTATCAGAGGCTTTCTTTGGAACCATCGAAAACGGTGACTTTATTAGATGGAGGGACGACGGAACTCCTTATTTTGCACTTACCGACAGCGATATGATAGCCTGCATGGAAGAGGAGAGCCTTGTTGTTCAAAACTGGTACGACAACAGCCACGGCTCTTGGATAAACAGCTTCTGCGCAGGAAATATAGCAATGCTTGTTTCGGCTAACTGGGACTGGCAGAAGGCGTGTGAAACCTTTGGAGTTGAGAATATCGGATACGTACAGATGCCGATAGCTCCTTCCAACACAAGCGGTATAGTTAGAAACCATGCAAACGCAGGCGGTTGGGCTATTACCAACAACGTTGACTGTGAAGGACTTGTAGAGCACTATCTCCAGTATAATTATTACAATTCATTTTTTGCGGAATATCCCGAGGATGTTGAGCAATCTAAAGCCGAGGCAGAGCTTGCATACTACGGCTCCGAGGAGATGAAGGAGTTTGACGACAAGATGACTGATCTGGCATTCTCAACCAGTGCAAACGGTTGGGGAGCTCTTTACGATCTCGTTACCCAGAAGGTTCTTTGGAACTATCATTCAGGAAGCGTAGACCAGCTCGTACAGTCGATTGCCGTAGCAGCACAGAGTATCATTGATGACGTTTTCTATGATGCAGACTAACACTTTTTCATAATTCCCCTTTCGAGAATCAGCCAAATTTATTTTGGCTGATTCTTGTTTTTTAAACATAGAAATTTAGAGTAACAAAGAAAAATCCACACGTTAGTGTGGATTTTTGTCTATGGATTGGGGGAAAGGTATTTTTGCGGAGAGGTTCCCATTATTTGCTTAAACTTTTTTGAAAAATATACATAGTCGGTATATCCGCATTTTGCTGCAATTTCGGAAAGCGAAAGTGAATTTTTATATATGTCTATCAAATAACACGCGTGAGATATTCTGACTTTAGCTAAAAATTCGTTTGGAGTTTTTCCGGTAAATTTTTTGAATTGTGCGCGGATGTAATCCTCTGCGTATCCGCTTTTTTTAAGCAGATCGCTAATGTTAAAATTACAGTCATAAAAGTTGTTGCTTATTTTATTAATAATATCTTCTATTATCTGGCTGATTTTATTTTCATTTTTTATCTTTTGAGTCAAAAAATAGGCAAAAGTGCCCGACAATGCAGTAAGATATTCGTGGTTTGAGTAACGATTATTGTAAAGCATTTTTGCGAGTAATATTCCTTCGCTTTCAGAATTATCTAAAACAGCGGTGGGCAAAGTAATATTAAAAATATGGCTGAATTCTCCGCGTATGTAGATACGCTTAGCCTTTTCCTCTGAAGTGAACCCGTGCATTACCCCCGGAGGAACGATAATAATTTTTCCCGGAGCAACAGGGAACTCCTTTTCAGGCGAGTGAAACGTGCCGGTTCCCTCAACATAAACAATGATTTCGTAGGTTTCATGCTGATGCAAAGGAGATTGGTCATTTATAAGGTTAATAAAAAAGTCCATAACATCACCGAGAACAGTATACTATAAATCTATCTTTTGTACAAGTAAAAATATGAAAAAGCATAACTTGTTTTGATATAAGGTGTTACAATTTCAAAGAGGAATTCTCGTTTTTGGACTTATGCAAAGGGGGAGAACGGTGAGAAGCAGTAAAGTAGATATGCTGTCGGGCTCGATCGCGAGAGGACTCTTGTCGATGACAATACCGATTATGATAATGAATGTTATGCAGTCATTGTTTAACATCATAGATATGACGGTATTAAAAAATTTTTCCAATGAAGGCGATGGCGCTGTCGGAGCCGTAGGTGCATGCGGAACCTTAATCACCTTGAGTACAAGTTTACTTATAGGACTGTCTGCAGGAGCCAATGTCGTTATTGCTAAACACATCGGAGCAGGCAATAAGGAAAGAGCTGACAAAGCTGTTATGACATCCCTTCTGCTCTCGGTGGCCGGAGGACTTATTTTGATGGTTTTGGGAGTACCCCTTGCCGAAACCTTTTTGAAAATGACAAATTGTCCGAAAGAATTGCTTAAGCAGGCAACACTGTATTTCAAAATTTATTTTTGCGGAATTCCCGTATTGATGTTATATAATTTTTGCGCGGCGATACTGCGAGCTATCGGGGACACAAAACGCCCGATGTATTTTTTGACTTTGGGCGGAATAATAAAGGTTTTGTGTACCGTTGTGTTTGTTGCCGCTTTCGATATGTCCGTCGAAGGAGTTGCACTTACGACTATTATTTCAAATATTGTTGCAGGTGTATTGACTTTTGCCGCTTTATTAAAAAGAAAAGAAACTATTTCTATTAATTTCAAAAAACCGGAATTTGACCTGAAGGAACTAAAAGAGATATTGTTTGTAGGTATTCCTAGCGGAGTGCAAGGAGCCTTGTATTCTTTTGCAAATGTTATAATTGCGGCAGCAGTTAACAAATTCGGACCCGACGCCACGACCGGAATATCAATTGCAAACCAATTTGACGGAATATTATATTATATTTGTAATGCTCCATCGCTTGCAACTATCCCCTATGTTGCACAAAATATAGGAGCGGTCAATATAAAACGAGTAAAGCAAACTGTTATAAGGGCAGTTTTGATTACGACAGCATTCGGAGCGGGCTTCGGATCCCTCTCGGCAATTTTTTCGGGACAGCTATCATCTATTATGTCTTCGTCCCAAGCCGTCATCGAATATTCCCAACAAAAAATGATGCTTATTTCCAGTACATACTTTATTTGCGGTATAAACGAAGTGTTGTGCGGAGTATTGAGAGGAATGAAAAAACCGATTCTCCCCACGGTTGCGACGCTTGTATATATGTGTGTATTAAGATTTGTTTGGGTCTACGGAATCTTTCCGTACTGTCCGACGCTTACCTTCTTGTATTTAGTCTGGCCGATAGGATGGATATTATCAATTATAACCTTGCTTATTGCTTATTTCCCGGCAATATCAAAATTGCAGAAAAATTTATATTTGACAAAATCTGCTGCCCAAGCATAAAATAAAAGTGAAGAGTTAAGAGTGAAAAAGTAAAAAATTCCGTCCACTTTCGTGAACGGAATTTTTTTGGTGGAACACAACACTTAAATCCAAGCTTTTGGTCGAGCCGCCAATTTAAGATTAGCACAAGACTTTAGAACGGATTGGGTGTCGAGACTCTCGACTGGTGGAGGCGAGGGGAGTCGAACCCCTGTCCGAAAACCCATTCCTTCAACTTTCTCCGAGCGCAGACAGCCGATTACATTCCCTTTACACAGCGCTGACTGACAAGCTCTGCATATTGGTATCCGTTAGTCATGGCAAGGTCACGGAAGCCACTTGCTCACGTTCACTGCTAAACGACGCCCTTACTCAGCCGCAGTACTCTGAGGTCGGACGGCTGCCTTAATTAGGCAGCTAAAGCAACAGTATTGTTGTTAGTTATTTTTAAAGTTCGGCTTTTATAGCGGATCCGACCGCTGCTCGCTTATCGAAGTTCAAGATCCCCGTCGAAACCATTACGCCCCCTTAATAAAAAGAGCGGAGCAATCAGCGCATACGCTCTTTAACAGCGCGTTCAATTTCTCTTTGGGCACTCCTTTTAGCCATATCGGCGCGTTTATCGTAGAGTTTTTTACTCTTACACAGTCCGACCGAAACCTTGACCAAGGCACCCTTAAAATAGAGAGAAAGAGGAATCAGGGTATATCTCTCCTGCTTAACGAGTCCGAAAAGTCTGAGAATTTCTCTTTTGTGGAGAAGCAGACGGCGCGGACGGATAGGGTCTTTGTTGAAGATATTACCCTTTTCGTAAGGGGAGATATGCATATTGCGGACAAAGAGCTCGCCGTCGGAGATATCGCACCAGCTGTCCTTGAGGTTTACCGCACCTTGACGCAGGGATTTAACCTCAGTACCGTAAAGTTCGATGCCGGCCTCGTATGATTCCTCGACGAAATACTCATGTCTTACCTGACGGTTGACGGCGATGGTTTTGGTAGAAATTTTATCAGACACTTAATCAACCATCCTTTCGCACAATAATTATATCACTTAAAATGCGCTTCTGTCAACAAGGGTAAAAAAGGATAAAAGGTTGTGCGGGGTAGAAAACGGTCGAATTGACAAGGGTATTATAAAGAGGTATAATTATTCTTACCAAAATTAATAAGGAGGAACCCAAAAGTGAAAAAAATAATGGTGTTGTTATTAACGCTCACAGCGCTTTTATCGCTGGGAATTCAGAGCGTTTTTGCAGCAGAAGGAGCAGAGGTATATGTAAATATATCAAATGCAGGAGAAATTGAGGCAGCAATGGAGAAGGTAAGCGTTACCGATAAGGACTCGGACGGAAAGCTTACTGTGAACGACGTGCTCTTAGTTGCCCATGAGGAGCTTTATGAGGGCGAAGGTACGGGGTATGAGTATGCGAGCGGCGACTACGGGCTTTATATAAAGAAGCTGTGGGGAATAGATAACGGCGGCTCATACGGTTATTATGTAAATAATGCGTCTGCGATGTCGCTTGGGGACGAGGTAAAGTCGGGGGACATTGTAACGGCGTTTTTGTATAAGGATACGGCGGGATATTCCGACGTATACAGCTATTTTGATGAGGGAAAGGTAACTGCGAAAAAGGGCGAGGAGTTTAGTGTTACCCTTTACACCGCAGGATTTGATGAAACTTGGGCTCCTGTGACGGCACCTCTCGCAGATGCGGAGATACTCATTGACGGAGAGGTTTGCGGAGTAAAGACCGATGCAAACGGAAAGGCAGTCCTCAAGATAGAGGAGAGAGGAAGCGTCGTAATAAGTGCAAGAGCGGGTGATGAGGTACTTGTTCCCGCGGTGTGTGTTGCAGAGATAACCGAAGACTCGGCGCAGACAGGAGAGGTATCATTCGTGAGCGCGGCAGGAGCTTTAATGCTT
>CAJGEB010000030.1 GCA_904502045.1 uncultured Oscillospiraceae bacterium | reverse complement strand
GCGGTAACGGGAGGAAGCATAAACGTCAGCGGAGCATTATACGTAAAGGTTGAGAGAATAGGGGAAGACACTACACTTTCAAAGATAATAAAGATAATGGAGGAAGCTCAGAGCAAGAAGGCTCCCATATCCAAAACAGCGGATAAAGTGGCGGGAGTTTTTGTGCCGATAGTTATGAGCATAGCTGTAGTTGCCGCGGTAATCTGGGCGATAGCGGGAAAAGATATAGGTTTTGTGCTTAAGGTGTTCAGTGCAGTGCTTGTGATAGCGTGTCCGTGTGCAATGGGACTTGCGGCTCCCACGGCGGTAGTTGTGGGAACCGGACTCGGTGCAGGTGCAGGAATACTTATTCGGAGCGGAGAAGCACTGGAAAGTGCAAAGGATACCGATGTTGTAGTACTTGATAAAACAGGAACGGTTACCGCAGGGAAGCCGAAAATAGTGAGGAGCTTAATTTGCGGGATGGAAGAAAAAAGTCTTCTTGAGCTTGTTATTACTGCGGAGAAGGCATCGGGACATCCGCTTGCATTTGCATTTACTGAATACGGAAAAGAAAAGGGTATAGCCGAGGGAATAATTGTTGATAAGTTTGAGAATCTGACGGGCAGAGGAGTAATTGCGTATTTCGATAACGGAGTTAAAGCAGCGATAGGCAACGAGCGCTTGATGGAAGAATGCGGAATAAACTTCGAGGTGTTTTCGGAGTATCTGAACGAAGCGGAAAAACGCGGAGAAACGTGCGTATTAGCCGCAATTAACGGAGAGTGCAAAGGAGTATTCAGCATATCTGATGAGATAAAGCAAAGCAGTAAAGATGCGGTGGAGCAGCTTAAGGGTATGGGACTTGAGGTCGTACTGCTTACCGGTGACCGCAAAGGAGCTGCTGAATACGTGGGTAAGATGATAGGTGCAGATGAGGTAATAGCGCAGGCACTTCCGGAAGATAAAGCGGCGGTAGTAAAAAGTCTGCAGGACAGTGGCAAAAAGGTACTGATGGTAGGTGACGGAATAAACGACGCACCTGCGCTTGTGCAGGCAGACGTAGGGTGTGCGGTTGGAAGCGGCGGAGATATAGCAGTGGAGTCGGCGGATATAACGCTGATGAAAAATGACCTTACTGACGTGGTAAAGGCTATTCGATTGAGTAAGCTAACGATAAGGAATATAAAAATGAATTTGTTTTGGGCATTTTTCTATAATATGATAGGAATACCCATTGCGGCAGGAGTGCTTTATCCTGCATTTGAGATACTGCTTTCCCCGATGATAGGAGCGCTTGCAATGAGTCTTAGCTCGCTCTTTGTCGTGGGGAATGCGTTAAGACTTAAGGGTAAAAAGTTATAATATTGAAAAACGGAGGAATTGATATGGCAAAAATAAAGGTACCTGATATGAAGTGTGAGAAATGCAGTGCAAGAATAAGCAAAGCGCTTGAGGAAGCAGGACTGACATTCAAGATGTTACTCGGTGAAAAGGCAGTGGAGATAGAGGGCGACGAGGCAGCGGTAGAGAGTGCGATGGAGGAGCTCTACGACCTTGGGTTTACTCCTGAAAAATAATAAAGAAATCCCCCGTAACATTGAGATTACGGGGGATATTTTATACAACTTTAATGCACCATTCGGGGCAGACAGAGGAGCAATACCCGCACAGTACACATTTCGAGTCATCGCATACTGCGCGTCCGTTTTGGATAGAGAGAGCGTTTTGTTTGCATCTTTCGACGCAGTTACCGCAGGACTCGCACCACTCCTCAATGTGCAGACGGCGTTTTTTATTTTTAAGCGCCTCGGAGGCTTCACGGGGGAAAAATCCGTTTTCGAAAAAGAAGACGTTAGCATCCACTTCCTCTTTGCTTTGCATACCTGCAGCAATAACGTCAACGAAATCTAGGGAGAGAATGTAGTCGAGGCACTCGGATGCTTTTTTAAAGAGGTTACCGCCGCCGAAGGGCTTCATTGAAAAGGTACCGATTCCTTTTTGGTGAGCATCTCTGATGGCGTTTTCCATATCCTCTCTGGAGCCGTCAGAGATACCGAGTCCGGCGATGTTGATGAGAGGGTGTACCACATCGAGTCCTGCCTCAATAACGCCTCTGACGCCTGATACGCGATGAGTAGAGGCTCCGACAGCACGGATGATACCTTTCTCCTTACACTCAAAAAGGTAATCCAAAGCATCCTTGTGACCTCTGAGAGTGTGGATGCTTTCTTGCTCGTGGAGCATAAATATGTCGATATAATCGCGGTCGAGCTCCCTGCGAGCCTGCTCTACGGCTTCTACTGCAAGTTCGCGAGTATAGGCATAGGTTTTGGAGGAAACTACCGCATCGAACTTACCGGCTTTTTTCATACCTTCTCTGAGGTAGGGGTAGGTTTCGTAGAGCTGAGCGGTATCAAAAAAATTGATACCCTTTTGTATAGCGTAGGCAACGATGTCGGAACCGGCATCGAGGGAGAGATTAGCCTGCATCGGTCCTATCGTAAGGGAACCGAAACAGAGCTGCGAAACGGAAATACCGGTATTTCCGAGAGTAACGTATTTCATAGTTTAAAAATCCTTTCAAAAAAGATGACCGGATATAAATCCGGTCGAAGAAAAAATAAAATTAATCACCGAGGTAAGATTTGACCAAAATCTGCATAAGCTCATCGCGGTCGATTTTTGTAATAAGGCTGCGGGCATTGTTAAAGGTGGTGATATAGGTGGGATCCTCAGACAAAATGTACCCTACAAGCTGATTGATGGGATTGTAACCCTTCTGCTTAAGAGCGTTATATACGATAGTCAGAGTATTTTTAATTTCCGTTTCTTTGTCCTCATAAATATTAAAGGAAATGGTACGATCGGTCATATTATCCGCTCCTTTCAAGATTGTGAGAATATTATACTCCATAAAAATAAAATAATCAAGAAAAAATGAGGATTTTTTGATTAAAATTAAGATAGAGCTTGAAAATTGCGGGGAAAAGGAGTAGAATATTAGAGTAAAATAAAAGGAAAAAACCGGAGGTAAAAAAGATGGCAAAGAAATTTATAGTTGAAACATCGGCTCGTCATGTGCACGTGACCAAAGAGGATCTTGAGATATTATTCGGAAAGGGAGCACAGCTTCACAATAAGAAGGAGCTTTCTCAGCCCGGACAGTATGCAACAGAAGAGAGAGTAGATGTTGTGGGACCCAAAAAGACGATCACCGGAGTATCTATTCTCGGACCCGAGAGAAGTGCAACACAGGTAGAGGTATCTTTAACTGATGCAAGAACCCTCGGAGTAGCAGCACCGGTAAGAGAGTCGGGAGACGTAAAGGGAAGCGGAGCCTGCAAATTAGTAGGACCCTGCGGAGAGGTAGAGCTTAAAGAGGGAGTTATCGCAGCGAAGAGGCATATACATATGGAGCCTGCAGATGCTGAGGAGCTTGGAATAAAGGATAAGGATGTAGTAGCAGTAAAGATAGAAACGGCTGACCGTTCGCTCGTATTCGGAGATGTAGTAGCGAGAGTAAATCCCAGCTACAGACTTGCGATGCATATAGATACCGACGAGTCCAACGCGGTAGGAGCATCCGGAGCAATCTACGGCGAAATAGTAAAGCTCTAATACAAAAATAAAAAAAGGACACGGTGTCGAGTAACCGGCGCCGTTTTTATTTTGCAAAAAAGAAAGGGTAAGCTTTGTGCTTACCCTTAAGTTATTAAATATCAGGTGTGTTTTACGCTTTTTTCTTTTTGGAGATTAAAGCGACAACAACGACTACGGCAACGACTGCAGCAGCGATAATTACGTAAATGACGGCATTTCCGCCATTATTACCCTCGTTATTATCGGAAGCGGATGAAGCAGAGGACTCCGCTTCGGACTCAGAAGACTCAGGCGCGGAAGACTCAGGCTCTGAAACCGAAGATTCGGGAGCGGAGGATTCGGGTTCAGAAACAGAGGAGTCGGGCTGGGGCTCGGGAGGAATATAGGTTGAGATATCGAAAGCGTTAGCCTCATCTTCGGTTGCAAAGAAAGCAATGTACTGAACGTACATAATATCGCCGATTCTAACGTGATCGCCGGCACCCAAGCTTATGTATAATTTTTCGGAAGAAAAACCGTCGGGAATGGGGAATACAACGGAGGTATAATCCGCTGAGGGCTGGAGAGTAACGAGGGCGGAGTTTTTATCATCTCCGTAAAGTGCAATTAAATGACCGTCATTAAATTGTTCGGTCTTATAAACTATTTTACCGAATTTGTGCTCGGAAGATACGTTAAGAGAATTGAAATCGAGGGATTCATATCCGTGAAACACTTGGTAAGCGTTGTTGGTGTAGTACATTTCAGCGGCGATCTCAAGCTTCCAAGCCTGTTGATCGGAGTCATATTCGGAGTAACCCACGGTTTTATCGGTCCAGTTAGCGAATATTTGTTTGTTTTCGAATTCTGTTTCTCCTTTGGTAAAGTCGACAACAACGGGAGCATTTGCTGCAAAAGCGGGAACAAATACCGAAGCGGTCATAACTAAAACGAGGAGCAGAGCGAAAGCTGCCAATCCTTTTTTCATAAAAATACCTCTTTCATAAAAAATAAAGTGATATAAATCAAACACTTATATTATGGGACAAAGGAGGTGTTTTGTCAATATAAATAATGTAAAGAAAATATGACTAAACGGAAATAGAAGAGGGTGGGAATTTAGTGGTGAGGAGCAGTGCGGTGCAGGCAGCGAGGAGGGAGAAACGGTCCGGAGGAGAAGAAAACTTGACGGTAATGTCGCAGGGGAAAATCGGAGTACCGAACAGATTGAGGAGCTCTCGTTGCAGGCTGACGACCGCGCTGTTATCTGTAAAGCTGGAGAATGTGACAGTATCTTTTTCGGAAAGACCGCAGGTAACGGAGCTGAGTCCCTTACCCGATAAAACGGAAAGAGCGAAATTATTTTCAGAGGGAGCCACAGCGTAGCAACCGGAGATATTGCCGAGCTTATTTTTGGAAGAAAAGCTCTCTTTGAAGATAATGATGCTGTTCGGAGCAGAAACATTGACGATATGGCTGCAGTTGAGGAGTAGAATATCGGGTGAATCGGGGAAGGAAAAGCCGGCAGATGAGTCAGAGGCTACCGAATGATAAAAAGGTAAGATTTTATTAAGTGTTTTGAGGAGTTTTTTATCTCCTAAATTACCTGCTAAAATAATATTTATCATTTTAAAAGCTCCTTTAAAAAATATATGAATATTATTAGCAAATACTTTAAAAATATTAAGAGCAAAAGAAAAAGACGCATTTGATGTGCGTCTTAAGAGATTTTGGAAGGAAAAGCTAATCTGAATCTTTAGCATCCTCGACTTTTTTAACAACATACCTTTGCGGAATATGCACGATAGCAATGAAGAGGATATTAATAAGAGGGGAAGCTAAAGTACCCACAAGAAGCATACCGTAGAAGGAGAGCTTGTAGTCGGAATTTGAAAGACATGCTATATTGTAAAGGGTAACGAAGATGTCGAAAAGCAGGAAGGAAGAGTAAATCAGAGCTTTTTTACTGTGGAGCAAGGAACCCGAAACGAGAGCGCCGATACCTATGATGACGCCGAGAGCGGATATCACAATAATACTTACGGGAAAGCCGTGGGCTCCGAAAATAAGCTGCAAAGCGCCGCCTACACTTCTTGCGAGCAAGCAGATTAAGATGTAAAGAAAAGAAAGTCTTTTAAGCATAAAAAGTTAACTCCTTTGAGATTTGATATAATTATAAGGCAAAGCGCGAAAAATGTCAAATTTGGTTAGCGAGATATAGCGATATATAAAAATAAAGCGGATAGAGAGGGGTGAAGAGGGGAATAATAGCAAGGCAAGATGAAGATTACGGGGTGGAGAAATGGCAATAATTGTAATACGCTCTATGATAATGTATATATTGATATCGTTTGCGCTGAGAATAATGGGAAAAAGGCAGCTTGGGGAGCTTCAGCCGTCAGAGCTAGCGGTAACGATACTTGTGTCGAATATAGCGACGTTACCGATGGAGGATACAAACATTCCTCTTGTGTCGGGAATAATACCGATATTGGCGATGATGTCGTTTGAGGTAATAGTGTCGTATTTTGCGCTTAAAAATAAGCGGTTCAAAAAGGTACTTGTGGGAAGTCCTGTGGTGGTGATAAAGGACGGGAAGATAGACCAAGAGAGTCTGAAGGAGCTTAGAATAAATGCCGACGACCTGATAACACAGCTGCGGGCAAAGGATATATTTGATATAAGGGACGTTGCATTTGCGGCGATAGAAACCACAGGAGCGCTCAGTGTGTATAAAAAGTACGGAGCGCAGGAGGTAACGACGGAGATGTTAGCGCTTGAGCAAAAATCGGAAATAGAAAGTCCGCAGATAGTGATAGTGAGCGACGGAGCAGTTATCGAGGAGGGACTTGGTTTTTGCAATTTAAACAGGGAGTGGCTTGAAAGGATACTCATAACCGAGAAAAGAAAGCTTAGTGAAGTATTTTTAATGACGTGCAATAATAAGGCGGAGTATGTAATAATCGAAAACGAACTAAAACGGAAGGGAAAAAAGTGAAAAGGATAGTAATTTGTGTGCTGATATTGGCTGGGATATTGGGAGTGTGCGTGTGGGAGCTTATTTATTTTAGCAGGGTGAGAGACGAGATAGTAGATACGGTGGATGAGATAATAACGAGTTGTGAAGAAGAGGAATATGATGAGCTGAGCGAAAAGATAGAGGAGCTTGAGAAAAAGTGGGATAAACAAGAGGGAATAGTAATAAATTTAGTGAGGTACGACAGACTTGAGGAGGTAGCGGAAAACATAGCACAGCTGCGGCCGTTATTTGAGAGCGGCGAAACGGGGGAATTTTTAGCTCAAGCGGAAAAGATAAAAAAGATAATGAAAGATGCGTGGATATACGAAAAACCGAGCCTGAAAAACATATTTTAAGATTGGTATTTATTTTTTAAAATTAGTGTGCTATAATGATTGTAGTTTGTCGAAACGCTAAAAGCGCTTCGACGAGCCGCCTTCCAAGCGGCTATAGCAAAATCAAATCGTAGAATTTGATTTTGCACGACAATTATTGCAATGGTTATGGCCAAATTTTCCTTGAAAATTTGTGTCAAAATCAAAGATTTTGAGTCGAAACAGAGATGTTTCGACTAACCATAACCATTATAATTTCTATATGGAAAATTGTAGCACATTTTTAATATATAAATACAAGGGCGGTTTTGAAGATGAAAAGAAGGAAAAGCTCAAAGGGAATAATTGGGGTAATGGTCGTGATAATAGTAGCGGCAGGAGCATTTTTGGCAGGACAGCTGTGGGATATTGACTTACCGTGGGAAGATACGAGCTCCGGAAGTGAGCTGTCGCAGACGGAGTCAAGCTCTGAGCCGAGCGAGGAGAGCTCATTACCGTCGAGTGAAGGCTCCGAATCGGGTGAGGAGTACTCAAATACAGAAAGCGAATCATCTCAGGAATCATCTGAAGAGTCCTCTCAGGAGTCCTCCGAGGAATCGTCCGCTGAGTCGAGCGGGGAAAGCTCGGTAGCAGATGAAAGCTATGAATACATAGAAAAGACCGAAGCTGATATCGGCAGAGGAGATCTGATACTTGTAAACAGAGAACACGAGTATGTGTTCGGAGAAAACGACGAAGAGGAATTTTTCAGTATCTATCAATATAAAAATAAGAATTATAAGGTAAAGAATATAACGGTATCGGCCCGAATGAAGGTAATAGAAGCGATGAACGTGATGTTTGACGATTTTATGGCGGCAACCGGCAAGAAGGACGTCAACATTATCAGCGGATACAGAACCTTTGATTCGCAAAAATCTCTTTATGACAGAAGGGTTGAGAGCGAGGGAGTAGAGGCTACCGATAAATATACGGCACTTCCCGGATTCAGCGAGCACCACAGCGGATATGCGGTGGACTTTGCGATATACACGTCTGAGGGACTGTATTATGATTTTTACGGTCAGGACGAGTACAAATGGGTGCTGGATCATTGCTATGAATACGGATTTATAGAGAGATATCAAAAGGAGAAGAAGGAGCTTACGGGATTTGAAGCGGAGCCGTGGCATTTCAGATATGTGGGAGCGCCGCACGCGTATGCAATGTATGATAAAGAGCTTTGTCATGAGGAATATATGGAGCTGCTCAAGGGATATACATTTGAAGGGGAGCATCTGGAAATAAAGGATCACGACGGAGCGGAATATGAAATATATTATGTAGAGGGAACCAGCGTACCGGTACCGAAGGATGCAGAGTATGAGATATCGGGTAACAACGAAAGCGGATTTATAGTAACGGTAAAAAGGGGCTAAGATATATGCAGGACAGAGGAAACGGAATACTTATATCTGAAGAAGCGGAGATAGCCGAAGGAGTAGAGATACTGCCGAATACGCAGATATACGGAGCGGTCAAGATAGGAAAAGGAAGTAAGATCGGGCCGAATACGGTAATAGAGAACAGCGAGCTCGGAGAAGGAGTAACCGTCAATGCATCTCAGATATATGACAGCATAGTGGGGAATGACGTGAGAATAGGCCCCTTTGCACATCTCAGACCGAACAGTAGGATAGCTGACGGAGTAAAGATAGGCAACTTTGTGGAGATAAAGAACTCCACAATAGGCGAGAAAACGTCGATAGCGCATCTGACCTATATAGGCGACAGCGACATTGGAGCGAGGGTAAACTTCGGGTGCGGCTGTGTAACCGTAAACTACGACGGAATAAAGAAGAGCAGAACGGTCGTGGGGGATGACTGCTTTATCGGATGTAATACTAATCTTGTGGCGCCGGTAAAGGTGGAGTCGGGCAGTTATATAGCAGCGGGCTCGACGATTACCGACGACGTTTCAGAGGACGCACTTGCGATAGCGAGAGCAAGACAGGTAGAAAAAGCCGGCTGGGCAAAGGAGTTCCGAGTGCGGAAAGAGGAGTTAAAAAGCCGGCAGAAATAAAAATGAATAGTAAAAATCGCAGACGGGGTATAAGGATATCTCGTCCGATTTTGCGTGTTTAAATAAAGGAGAATTGAAGTGGGAAAGATAATGAATCTGTTTGGAAGCGGTAAGAGTGAAGCGGCGGTACACGGACCGGTGGGAATAATAATTGCAGGGCTCGGAAATCCGGGACGGGAGTATGAGAATACTCGGCATAATGCAGGGTATCTTGCTGTTGATATGATAGCGGAGAAATATGGAGCGAGGATAAATAAGATAAAGTTCAAGTCGCTTTGCGGGGAATGTATGATAGGCGGGGTGAGAGTACTGCTTTTGAAGCCGTCTACCTATATGAATCTGTCGGGAGAAGCGGTACGGGAAGCTATGG
>CAJGEB010000029.1 GCA_904502045.1 uncultured Oscillospiraceae bacterium | reverse complement strand
CAAGGAAGAGGGCAGGGGAATTGACAGTATGGACTATGTGTTACCTGTCAGCAAGATAGTGGATATGGAGGGACTAGACGAGGAGTGCAAATGCAATATCGGGGTTAAAGTGGCATCATACAATGTAAGCGTAATAAGCTCGGAGGAAGGAGCCGGTAAATTTGCATTTGAAGCGGAGCTTGCAGTGGAAATAAGAGCGGTACGCGAAAACGGATTGAGCTATGCAACAGACAGCTACTCTACAATATGCGAGAGTGAAATGAGCTTTCAGAATTATGAATTTATGAGATACGAGCGTCTTTTGCAGGAGAGAGCGGCAGTAAAAAGCACGGTAGATTTTCCCGAAGAGGTTTCGAAAATAGTGCAGATTTGGAGCGAAAAAGGTGAAAGCAGCATAATAAAAGAGGATGGTATAAATAAAATGGCGGGAGAAAATACCATCTGCGTGTTGGCGGTAAATTCCGAGGAGCAGGTAATATATTTTGAGAAGAAGGAAAAATTTGAGTATTCACTTGAACCGACTGAAATTGCAAATTCCGTAGTTGACATAAGCTTTAATATTGAAAATATATCGTACAGTATTGTTTCGGGTGAAAGAGCGGAGATACGGTACGATGTAACGATAAACGGAAGTGTGTTTAATGTAATGCGCAGGCAATGCATCAGCGATATAAGTGTCAACGAATCGGAAAGGATTGATGTAAAGCGAGCTGCCTTGACAGCGTATTATGCCGATGAAGAAGAAAAGATATGGGATATAGCAAAGAAATACCGCACATCAGTGAGTGCAGTAAAAGAAGAAAACGGAATTCAGGGTGAAACAGCAGGAGCAAGAGTAATGCTTTTTATACCTACGGTAAGATGAGGCAAAGGAGATAGAGATAATGGAAAACAGAAGCGTTTATACAGATATTTCCGAGCGTACACAAGGAGATATTTACATAGGAGTAGTGGGACCGGTACGAACCGGAAAATCGACGTTTATAAAAAGGTTTATGGAGCTCTTGGTTTTACCTAATATACAAAACGAATACATCAGGGGGCGTGCGAGTGACGAGCTTCCGCAGTCTGCAGCGGGCAAAACGATAATGACAACGGAGCCCAAATTCATACCCGAAGACGGCGTTAAAATAGAGCTTGCGGACAATGCAAGTTTTGAGGTAAGAATGATAGACTGTGTTGGGTATATAGTTCCGAGCTCACTTGGATATTTTGAAAATGAAGCGCCGAGGATGGTAAAGACGCCGTGGGTAGAAAACGAGATACCTTTCAATATGGCGGCGGAGCTGGGAACCCAAAAAGTAATTACAGAACATTCCACAATAGGCCTTGTGGTAACCACTGACGGAAGCATAACGGATATTCCGCGTGAGGAATATGCAGAAGCAGAGGAGCGGGTAATAAACGAGTTAAAAGCGATACGCAAGCCTTTTGTAATATTGCTTAACTCCCAAACTCCGAATTCTCCGTCAGTAGTTGCATTAAGAAAAGAGATGGAAGAAAAATACAACGCACCGGTAAGCGCGGTGAATTGTATGGAGATGAGCGAAGAGGACATAAAGGCGATACTTGAGAAGACGCTGTTTGAGTTTCCGGTAAAGGAAATAGAGATAGATATTCCGAGCTGGGTAGTATCGCTTGAAGGGGAGCACTGGCTGAAGAGCGCAGTATACGAGGCGGTAAAAAGGAGCATTGCGGGGATAGAAAAAATACGCGAGGTAAAAAACGGAGCCGCGAGTATAAGTGGGTGTGAATACGTGGTTGAATCGAGTGTAAAAGCACTTGATCTCGGAAAAGGAAGAGCACAGCTTACGGTAAGGCTGCAAAATAATCTGTTTTACAAGATACTCAGCGAAAAGACGGGAGTAGAGATATCCGGAGAAGAAGAGCTGATGCCGTGTATAAGCGAGCTGATAAAGGTAAAGAAGGAGTACGAAAAGATAAAAGGAGCGATGGAGCAGGTAGCTGCTACGGGATACGGAATAGTAATGCCGACACTTGAGGAGCTTACCCTTGAGGAGCCTGAAATGGTACGTCAAGGCGGAAAATACGGAGTAAGGCTGAGAGCATCCGCGCCGTCCATACATCTGATGAAAGCGGACATTACAACCGAGGTTTGTCCTGTTGTGGGATCCGAAAAACAGTCTGAGGAGCTTGTAAAATATCTTATGCAGGAATTTGAAGAGAATCCGCTTCAGATCTGGGAATCGAATATATTCGGAAAATCTCTGCATGAGCTTGTAAATGAAGGACTCCACAATAAGCTCTACAGAATGCCGCAGGATGCCCGTATGAAGCTTCAGGAAACGATAGAGAAGATAATCAACGAAGGCTGCAGCGGACTTATTTGTATAATATTATAAAAAAATAAAAGCTCCCCGATTTTGAATCGAGGAGTTTTTATTGTAAATAATGATTGTGCAATGATTTAAAGATGGGGAATAAAATACTATTGCAAAAAAGTAAAGAATAAGGTATGATAGAAGAAAGATAAAGGTTTATAGCATTAGTCGTATAGGAGAAGAAAGATGTCTGACAAGGAATTAAAATTATGTATGCAGTGTATGTCTGAGCTTGGTGAGGACGGAGTATGCTCTGTTTGCGGAAGCTCCGGTGAAGTTGCGCACAACGATGCATATCTTATGATGGGATCTTTATTAAATATGAGATATCTTTCGGGAGCCTCTGATAAGCAAGAGGACGGAATCGTTCACTACATAGGGTACGATATATTTGAGAAGAGAAAAGTGGAGATATGCGAATTTTTTCCTGAGGATTGCGCCCAAAGAGATATATACAGTTCAGACGTGCATTTTAAAGAGGGGAAGGAAGAGGAATATTCTTCGCGTCTTGCTGAATTTGAGGAGAAGTGCAGGAAAATAAAAGGAGCATCAGCTGACAGCACAGTAGTTTTGAAAGAAATTTTCAAAGAGAACAATACGGTTTATGCGATATTTGATACCGTTTCCCAAGAAGCAAGGCTTGAAACGGGAGCTGAGATAAATAAAGCAGAGGGACAGAAAGCACAAGAGCAACAAGAAGTAACGAACGGATTGGTTGATGAAAAAGAGAGTACCAAAGAAAAGGCACTTGAAGGAATGGCAGTAACGCTCTCGCTTGATGATAAAGCAAACGAAGATAGGGCTTTGGAAGAGAGTGAGAAAAAAGAAAAAAATGAGAGCAAAAAAGAGGTACAAGCGAAGTATATAAGCGTTTACAAGAACGGCGAGGAGCAGTCGGTGCTTGAAATACCGATGAAAAAGCGTACGAGAAGAGGAACCGCATACGGATTTATTGCGCTTATAATAGCACTTGCAGCACTAATTTGTGTAGCCGGCGGATATATGTATAATGAATATATGAAGCAGCGCGAGGGAATCATAATTAATCCTAACGAGATGTCGGGTATAGACTTGGACGAAATGGCACAGAAAACGGCGGTAGTGCAGGATTTTGTGGGACAGTACTATGCTTTTATAGAAGATAATATTGATTATCGCGAGAGATATAATATAACTGTAGAATATGACTACAGCGGCGAGTATGAGGAAAATTATATATTTGCGCAGTCTGTAGCTCCGGGAACATCTTTGGGAAAAGGTAAGATAGATATAGTACTTTATATAAGCAAAGGACCGAGATCAATAGCTATGCCTGATGTTTTGGGAAGGGATATAGCTTATGCAGAGAGTATATTGAGAGAAAAAAATATAGAGTATAAAATTTTTGATGTATTTGACGAGAGCACAGCTTACGATATTGTTATAAGAACGAGTAAGCAGGCGGGAGAGAGTATAGATATAGAGAAAGATATGGTCGCGCTTTATGTACGAAGAAGCGGGAATTAACACTCTTGACAAAAAGAGTAAAATGAGTTAATCTTAATAAGGAAATGAGAAATCGAAGAAGGAGAAGTTCTTCTCGAAGTATTTTCGTATTCAGAGAGCGGCTGCAGTAGCTGAGAGCAGCTGTACGGAAGAGAGAAGGATACCGCTCCGGAGAGCATACGATGAGTATGACGTGGAGGTCGCGTTAAGGCTTTTAGAGATGACAGATGAAAATCTGTAATTAGGGTGGAACCGTGGAGCGATGTTTATTGCCTCATCCCTTGTGGGATGGGGCAATTTTTATTTTATAAGGAGGAAAAGAAAAATGATAACGGTAACATTAAAGGACGGAAGTAAAAGGGAATATGAGAATAATACTACCGTAGCGGAGGTAGCAAAAAGCATAAGCGGAGGATTGTTCAGGAATATTTGCTGTGCCCGTGTTGACGGAAAGGTCGTTGATATGAGAACTGCACTTGAGAAGGACTGTGAGCTTGAGATACTCACCTTTGACGATCCTGACGGCAAGAAAGCATACCGCCACACAGCATCTCATATATTGGCGCAGGCGGTAAAGAGATTGTATCCTGAAGTAAAGCTTGCAATCGGACCGTCAATAGACAACGGATTTTACTATGATTTTGATACAGATAAGCCTTTTCTGCCCGAGGAGCTTGAAAAGATAGAAAAGGAAATGGCAAAAATAATAAAAGAGGGAATACCGCTTGAGCATTTTGAGCTTCCGAAGGAAGAGGCAGTAAAGCTGATGGCGGACGAGCCCTATAAGCTTGAGCTTATCGAGGAACACGCAAAAGAGGGGGACCTTTCGTTTTATAAGCAGGGGGACTTCGTTGATCTGTGTGCAGGACCTCATATGTATGATACCTCTAAAATAAAGGCGTTTAAATTGACGCAGTGTACCGGAGCGTACTGGAGAGGAAACTCCGACAACAAGATGCTTCAGAGAATATACGGAACGGCGTTCAGTAAGAAAGAGGACCTTGAGGCGTATCTTACCGCAATAGAGGAAGCAAAGAAGCGCGACCATCGTAAGATAGGAAAAGAGCTTGATTTATTTGATATATACGATGAGGGACCCGGATTCCCGTTCTTCTTCCCGAAAGGAATGGTCCTTCGCAATATACTTGAGAACTTCTGGCGCGAGGAGCATGCGAAAAACGGATATCAGGAGATAAAAACTCCGATAATTCTTAACAAAGAGCTGTGGCTGCGTTCGGGACATTGGGATCACTATAAGGATAATATGTATACTACTGATATTGATGATGCGGAGTATGCAGTCAAGCCGATGAACTGTCCCGGCGGAATGCTTGCATTTAAGCGCAAGATGTATTCTTACCGTAATCTTCCTGCGAGAATGGCGGAACTCGGACTTGTTCACCGACATGAGCTGTCGGGAGCCCTTCACGGACTGATGAGGGTGCGTTGCTTCACTCAGGACGATGCACATATATTTATGACTCCCGAGCAGATAGAGAGCGAAATAATCGGCGTAATTTCAATGATCGATAAGTTTTACAGTATTTTCGGTTTTGAGTACGCATTAGAGCTTTCCACAAGACCTGAAGATTCGATGGGATCCGATGAGCAGTGGGAGATGGCAACAGAGGCGCTTAAAAAAGCACTTGATAAGAACGGTAAAGCGTATAAGATAAATGAGGGCGACGGAGCATTTTACGGACCGAAGATAGACTTCCACCTTACCGATTGCATAGGAAGAACGTGGCAGTGCGGAACCATTCAGCTTGATTTCCAGATGCCTGAGAGATTTGACCTCACATATATCGGAAAGGATAACGAAAAGCACAGACCCGTAATGATACACAGAGTTATCTTCGGAAGTATCGAAAGGTTTATCGCTATCTTGACCGAGCATTTTGCAGGAGCCTTCCCGACTTGGCTTGCACCCGTTCAGGTAAAGATAATTCCTATAGCAGACAGACATATGGAATATGTTGAGAAGCTTGAGAAGAGCTTTGAGGCTGCGGGAATACGTTACGAAACGGATGCAAGAAATGAGAAGGTAGGATACAAGATTCGAGAAGCACAGCTTGAGAAAGCTCCTTATATGCTGGTAATCGGCGACAAGGAGATGGAGCAGGAAACCGTATCAATACGCGCGCGCAAGGGCGGAGATCTTGTTGAAAAGACTCCTGAAGAGTTTATAGCAGAATTAAAAGAAGAAATTGCGTCTAAAGCAAGATAGAATAAAGAGAAAACCCTGTCAAGATTATGTTCTTGACAGGGTAATTTTTTGTTTGGAATTAAACTTTTCTGGCTACAAAAACAACGCGTTCTTCGTTTTCGGCAGGAGCTGAGAAATTATAATCCCCGAAAATATTCACTATCTCAAAACCCGATTTTTTCAGCATATCGGATAGCTCATCAACGGAGTATGCTTTTTCTGAAATGGTATCTGAAGCTCTGAAATACGCAGAAGAGCCGCTTGACTCATCGGGGTAAAAGAAGTCGATATCCATAGATACGGTATTATCATCGGGGTTCAGCGAATTTTGCCATACACAATACACATCATCAAGATCATAAACAAAGGTGTTGTCGGCGAGGATATTGCGGTGTTTATATTCTGTATTTGCATCGAAAATAAAGAGTCCGCCGGGGACGGTGAAGAGGGAAACCTTATCAAATGCAGTTTGCAGGATATTTTTATCGGTAATATGGTTGACACTATCCAAAGCACAAACGGTAACGTCGACAGTACCGTAAAGGTCGAGCTCCTGCATCTTTTGACAAAGCACTAAAATATTATCCGCTGAATTTTCAATTTTTTTATCGTAAAGCTCAGAAAGCATCGCTTCCGAGGCATCTACAGCAATTACATCAAATCCCAGCTTATCCAGTTCAATAGAAAGAGAACCGGTACCGCAAGCGAGATCAAGAAGTATCTCAGCGGCAGGAAAGAGGTCATTGATAATAGATTTAAGATATTTTGCGCGCTCAGAGTAAGAAATATTTGAGGTAAGAGCGTCGTAAAAGCGCGCAAAGGTTAAATACCGGTTATTTTTCAAGATCGTCCTTCTTTCCAAAAACGATACTGTATCCATCAGAACCGTATGTAAGAGAGCGGTTGACCCTGCTTATAGTGGCAGTACTTGCTCCGGTAGCTTGTACGATATCGCTGTATACCATACCGTCGCTGAGCATTTTCGCAACAGCAAGTCGCTGAGATAATGCCTTCAGCTCGGGAACGGTGCAGAGATCCTCGAAAAAGCTGTAGCATTCATCTATATTTTGGAGCTTCAAAATTGTTTCAAACAGGAAATCCAAGTTTTTATCTTTTAGTTTACCGTTCATAATAATATCCTCCCGAAAGAGCTTTACTGATATTAATATTTTAACTTGCTAAAGAGTAAAAGTCAACACTAAAGTTTCAGATAAGATCGTTTCTTATTATATCTTCGTAGGATTCTCTTTTTATAACGATTCTTGACTGTCCGTCTTTAAGCATAACAACTGGGGGACGAGGAATGCGGTTATAGTTTGAAGACATCGAGTAGTTGTAGGCTCCGGTAGCGAATACGGCCAAGATGTCGCCGGGATCCGCCTTTTGCATTGGCATACCCTCGCCGATTAAGTCGCCGCTTTCGCAGCATTTACCCGCAACGGTAACTGCCTCGGAGAAGGGTTGATCGGCTTTATTTGCGATACAAGCGGAATATTGAGATTTATACAGCGCATATCTGGGGTTATCGGTCATTCCGCCGTCGATGCTGACGTATGTACGAATGTTTGGAATTACCTTTACGGCACCTACGGTATAAAGGGTAACGCCGGAGGAAGCAACTATCGAGCGGCCGGGCTCAAGGAAAATGCGGGGAACGGCAATATCAAGTCTTTCGCACTCGGAATGCACAACTCCTGCGATAGTTTCCATATATTTTTCGTATTCTATCGCTCTGTCTTCGGAAAGGTATTTTATTCCGAAGCCGCCGCCGAGATTGAGCTCTTTTATTTCATATCCGAGCTCAAGTTTGACCTTACTGATAAGTGAAAGCATAATACGGGCAGCGAGATCAAAAGGATCAAGCTCAAAAATTTGGGAACCGATATGGCAGTGTAAGCACCTCAAATTAATGTTAGGCATAGATATAGCGGCCTTAATAGCCTCAAAAGCTTCGCCCGTTTCTATTGCAAAGCCGAACTTACTGTCTATCTGTCCCGTTTTAACGAAGTCATGGGTATGAGCGTCGACACCGGGCTTGATTCTGAACATTATGTCAGCCTTTTTACCCATTTGACCTGCAAGTTCATTGAGGGTATTGAGCTCGGTGAGGTTGTCTACAACGATTCGGTGAACACCGTACTCAAGAGCAGAGGTAAGCTCAGCGCGGGTTTTGTTATTTCCGTGGAAAACGATTCTTTCTGCGGGAAAATCTACCGACATAGCGGTAAAAAGCTCGCCGCCGGAAACTACATCAAGACCCATACCTTCTTCAAAGGCGATTTTACACATAGCCTTGCAGCAAAAAGCCTTGGAAGCGTAGAGGGCAAGACCGTTTCCGTTATAGAATTTGCGGATGGATCCAACATATTTTCTGCAGTTATCTCTTATTAAATTTTCATCCATCACATAAAGGGGAGTACCGTACTGAGAAGCGAGATCTACTGCATCGAGTCCGCCGATAGTAAGGTGTCCTTCGGAATTAACATTAAGATTATCAGCTACAAACATAAAAAATCTCCTTAAATAAAAAATTATAAAACGCTTTCTATTATTTCTTTGAGGGAGTCGAAACCTTCGCCTTTTTCCGAGCTTGTAATAACGTGGGTAATATCGGAAAAACAAGGAATTTCATCTTTAAAATGCTCCATTCTTTCTTCGAGCTGCCGTTTTGAGAGCTTGTCGGACTTAGTAAAAACTACAATGAAAGGGAAGGAGTAATCAATGAAAAAATTGATCATATTTATGTCATCGGCAGAGGGAGCGTGGCGAATATCCACAAGCTGTAAAACGAGTCTGATATCGCGCTCGCCGGAAAAATATGAGCTGATGAGGTGGTTCCAGCGATTTTTCTCTGCTTTTGATACTTTAGCATAGCCGTACCCGGGAAGGTCTACGATGCGGAATCCTTCATCAAGGAAAAAGTTGATGGTTGCGGTTTTGCCGGGAGAAGCACTTGTACGCGCAAGATTTTTTCTTGAACAAAGACGATTTATAAGTGAGGACTTGCCTACATTTGAGCGTCCTGAAACAACGATTTCGGGAATATCGGACTGTGGAAGCTGAGAAGCTGATCCGAAAGAGGTTTCAAAAGAAGTGTTAATAAATTTCATTTAGTGTCGTCCTTTTTATCGGTATTTACAGTCAAAAGACCTGATTTCATAACTAAATTTCTGATTGCGGAGTTATACATAAAGGGGCATTTTAAGAGTTTGAGGGTAATTTTTATCCTCAAAGTGCGGGTAGCGCGGTGATATTTTTTGTTAGGGGAGCCGGAGCTTGAATTGAGCACTTCCGCCAACAATTTTCCGCTTAATATACCGCTGCTTATTCCTTCAAGAGAGCTCGGACTTATAAATCCCGCAGCTTCACCGATAAGAAAAGCATTGTCGCTTCCGGTGCAGAAATCCTTAAAAGAGGAAGGCCTTAAAACAAGACAAGCCTCTGTGTTGATGAGTTTGCCGTACTCAAAACCATAAGCTTTCATTTTTTCTTTGAGGGACTCAAAACGGTTGCGGCAATTTTCTGCAGGGAAAGCTCCGCCCAAGATGAAACGATCGTCTTTAGAAAGGCTCCAAGCGTAGCAATCAGTGTTTTCTGGATCAAAAATACAGGAATACGACTGTTCAAAATTACCGTCAGTCAAATCGAAGGACTGTTGTATCGCAACGTATCGCCGTATCTTTTTATCCGGAAAAAGAGTGCGTCTGACTATTGAAGCGGCACCGTCCGCACCGACGATGCAGCGTGCGCTTATCATATTTTCAGTACCTTCGGAAATGTAGAAAATGTCAAATCCGTGAGGAGTCCTGACAATTTTACTGCAGCGTGAATTACTTTTAATATCAACGTTTGAAGGGATATGAGAAATGAGAT
>CAJGEB010000028.1 GCA_904502045.1 uncultured Oscillospiraceae bacterium | reverse complement strand
CATTATCTATTCCGAGGATAACAAAATATATAACTTCTCATTGGGTGATGATAACCTCAAGATTTTAAGCGAAATTGCAGAAAAATACCTTCTTTTTTGCATAGATAAAAAACCTAAAACTCTTGATTTCTTAAGTTCTGTTCTTTGAAAGGATCTTTTGTTATGAGTTATGTAAAAAAATACTGTAAAATCCTTGAGCTTGACAAGGTCTTGTCCGCTCTTGCCGATTGCTGCAGCTGCACAGACAGTAAAAATGCCGCTCTTGAGCTTATTCCTTCAAATGACATAAGCGAAGTAAGACAGCTGCTTTCATATACCTCCGATGCCGCTGTTATGAGCGACAGCTTCGGGTACCCTTCGGTGCGCGGAATTAAAAATATCATATCAAAGGTTAAGCTCGCCGAGGTTGGTTCCTCACTTTCACTCGCCGAGCTTTTAGAGGTAGCTTTCGTTCTCAGGACGGTAAGCTCGGTTTGCAATTATAAAATCTCTACCGGTGATACAGACTCCTCTCTTACTCCGCTTTTTGATTCCCTCTTCCCCCTGCCCGAGCTCGAAACCCTTATATCCGACAGTATTCTCTCCGACGAAGAGCTCGCTGATACTGCAAGCGATGATTTGAGAGATATTCGCCGCAGTATAAAGAGAAATGAATCCAAAATAAGAGATCAGCTCGAAAAGATCATCTCCTCTTCCGCTACCTCAAAATATCTCCAAGAACATCTCGTTACCATGCGCGACGGAAGATTCGTTGTTCCCGTAAAATCAGAATACCGCAACGAAATCAAGGGTATGGTACACGACACATCCGCAAGCGGCGCTACTCTCTTTATTGAGCCCGCGGCAGTAGTTGATGCCAACAACGAAATTCGCATCCTCAAAGCTAAAGAACGCGAAGAAATGAACCGTATTATTGCTGCTATCTCCTCTGAGGTAGGCAGAAATTGTGAGGTAATTTGTGAAAATTACTCTGCTCTCGTTCAGATAGATTTAATCTTCGCTAAGGTTAAGCTCGCTTCAAAGATGAAGGCGGCCGTTCCCTCTCTCAACAAAAACGGAGAGGTCAAGCTGTTAAAGGCAAGACATCCTTTGATAGATCCTGCAAAAATTGTACCTATTAACATAGAAATCGGCTACTCATTCGATACCATCGTTGTTACAGGTCCCAACACCGGCGGAAAAACCGTTACTTTGAAAACGGTGGGACTTCTCTCCCTTATGGCTGCCTGCGGACTTATGATTCCTGCTGCAGACGGCAGCTCGATTGCTATATTTGATAATATCTTTGCCGATATCGGAGATGAGCAGAGTATTGAGCAAAGCCTTTCCACTTTTTCTTCTCATATTAAAAATATCATTGAGATTCTGCGCGATGCTACCCACAACTCCCTTGTTCTGCTCGATGAGCTCGGTGCAGGTACAGATCCCGTCGAGGGAGCTGCACTCGCTGTTTCAATTATTGAAAAATTAAGACTCATAGGTGCAAAAATCATCGCTACTACCCATTATCCCGAAATAAAAATGTTTGCACTTCAGACTCCGGGTGTGGAAAACGCTTGCTGTGAATTCGATGTAGCTTCCCTCAAGCCTACCTATAAGCTGCTTATCGGTGTTCCCGGACGCTCAAATGCTTTCGCTATTTCAAAACGTCTGGGTATTTCCGATGATATTATTTCCCGCGCCGGTGAGCTCGTTTCTAAAGAAAATTCAAGATTTGAAGAGGTCGTTTCAAACCTTGAGGAGTCCCGCCAGTCAATCGAAAAGGAACTCGAAAAAACACGGCTCCACCGTATTGAAGCGGAACGCTCCAGAAGAGAGATCGATGACTTCAGGCGTAACCTCGAAAATGAGAAAAATAAAGAGATCGAACGTGCTAAAATGCAGGCGCGCCGTATGATAGAAACGGTAAACGAGGAATCAAGAAAAATTTTGGATGAGCTTGAGGAGATCAGAAAAGCTAAAGATAACCCCGATTTTTCCGACAGAGTAAAACGTGCTAAAGCTCAAATGAAAACTAACATAAATGCACTTTATGATGTGTCGGATCCCATATCGGAAAGAAAATCCTCTGCCTACTCCCTACCCCGTCCCTTAGTTTCGGGAGATTCGGTATTCATCAATAATATCGGCAGAGAGGGCGTTGTTATTACTCCCCCCGATTCTTCCGGATACGTTTTCGTTCAGGCAGGTATTATTAAAACCAAGGTCAAGACCGAGGAGCTCCGGCTTGTCGAGAAAAAAAAGGTTTCTTACTCCGGAAGCGTTTCTAAAAATGTTACCAGCAACTCGGAAAGAAAAGCTCAGTCCGAGCTCGATTTGCGCGGTCAGACTACCGAAGAGGCTATTATGGAGATGGAAGCCTATCTCGATAACTGTATATTACTTGGTATTCGTTTGGTTACCATCATTCACGGTAAGGGTACCGGTGCTTTGAGGACCGCCGTCCGACAAAAACTCAAAAATAACAAGGCTGTTAAAAGCTTTCGCTCCGGTGTTTTCGGCGAGGGCGAAGACGGTGTTACCGTTGTGGAGTTAAAGTAATTTTTTAGATATGCGAAATTGAGGTAAAGTATTATGGCTCTTTTCAAAAAAAACAAAAACGAAAAAAAGGAAGCTCAAATGAACTCCGAGCTCATTCGCAGCTTGGACCAAAAACCGATCCGCTATGTTTTAAAACGCGAACCCGACGGCGAGGTCATTATCGGTCGGGCAGGCTGTATAAATGTTATGGATGACGAGCTCTCTATCGTATGCAATAATGTCGACGTTTTCAGAGGGAAAATAGACCGCATTCACGCTGCTACTTTACTCAGCCTTGAGGGTATCGTTCTTACATATACCGAAGATTCCGGCGAAACTACCGCTTATGTCGCTTATTACAAATATTACAGATAAAGAAAACGGTCGATTGCTCGACCGTTTTTTCACTTACAACTTTATTGAATCTCTTTCTTTTTTCTCACTCGTTCTATTATTAATACCGTAAATAAAATGATGAAGCATAAAATAAAAATATATAACATAATCGGAGATTCCCCAAGATTCGCCCAAAATTTCTTTTTGTCAAGCAACTCTTGTGTGTTATAAGAATAAATATCTATCTGAGCTTTATAATAGCTTTGCATACAGCTGCTTAAGTATGGTACTCCTAAGCACAATATTGCTGATATTATGCATAATGCCGATGTAATATATTTAAATATTCTCATCCGATTTTCACTCCAATATCTATTCAGTTCAACACGCTCAGCTCGTTGTTGAATATCTTATCCATTACTATTGTGGCGGCTCCTATTATTGATGCTCCGTCTTCAAAGTCCGAACGCTGCACCTTTATCTTCTTATATCCGCTTACCAATATATAATCGTTCAATCGCTTCTCTATAATCTTTAACATATAGTCGCTGAAATAATATCCTTCATGACCTATTATTATTGTAGAGGGATCAAGTACATTCGAAAGGCTCGCGAGTGCTATTGCAAGCTTTTCGCATATATCTTCAATGTACTCCCTTGCTCCGATGTCTTTTTGCGACAGTTCGATCAGCTCCGATAAGTCCTTCGCTTTGTTTTCCTGCTTCTTATTGTAGTTATTCAAGATATTCGGCACACTCGCATACATCTCTATGCAGCCTCTGTTCTTACAATGACACAGCTCCCCTTTGTAATCAATCGAGGTGTGTCCGAATTCGCCTCCGAAGCCGGAGCCGCCGTGAAACAGCTCCCCGCCCGATATTATTCCGCTTCCGATACCGTTCGTTATTCCTACATATATAAAATTAGGGGTATTTTTCCCGTTACCAAAGTACCTTTCCGCAAGTGCCGACGCATCCATATCCTTCTCTATATATGTCGGGATTCCCCCCAACGCTTCACTTACCTCAGCACACACATTTAAATTAGCTATCCCGTAAAAATTTGCAGGCTTAAGAAGTATTCCTCTCCTTACGTCTACGGGTCCTATTGAGCTTATTCCCACTCCAACCACTTTACGTTGCGATTTCCCGCACAAGTATTTTGCACACGCTATTACCTTCTCCATTAAGGTATCTTTATTTTCATTTTCAACAAAATCAATTCTGTTTTCAGCTATAATATTTGCTTTTAAGTCGGTGAGAACTCCGGCACAGTAGTCTCTTGATACCCACACTCCGACCGCTACCGGCGAATCCTCTGAAATAGTAAGCATTATCGGCTTTCTTCCAACCGAATTGCTTATCGTTTGCCCTGCATTTTCGGAGGTTTCTGTACTCTCGCGGATAAGTCCCGCTTTTATAAGGTCATTTGTAATATTAGTAAGTGTCATTTTTGTAAGTCCGGTCACTCGCGCAAGCTCTATTCTTGATATTCCGCTGTTAGTACATATATGCTTCAATATTAACGTTCTGTTGTTTTCTTTAATATCACTTATATTTACTCCCGATTTTGTCAAGCATTTCCACCTTCCTTTCGCTTCCTGCTGTTCTCTGATTTTATATTATATTCTAATTGTAAAATAATTTCAAGGAGGATTGACAATATAAATTTTTAGAGATAAAATATTCGATGGTCTGTTATTTGAACCGTATGTTTTTGCTTTAGGCAACGAGTACATTCGCTTGTTCATTTAGAATTTTGCGATAGGTACTCGTTTAATTAAAAGAAAGGATTGGTAGGCTTTTATGATTAAAGAACTTGCCAAAAGTATACGCGAATACAAACGCCCCTCTATTATAACTCCCATTCTCGTTACTTTTGAAGTAATTCTTGAATGTATTATCCCTTTTATTACCGCTGATTTAGTCAATAAAATTAAAGACGGCTGCGATTTGTCGGTTATTTTAAAATATGGACTGATTCTCGTTGTAATGGCGGTAATGTCACTTGCGTTCGGTTCCATTGCCGGATTTACCTGCTCCACCGCTTCCTGCGGTCTTGCAAAAAATCTACGCAAGGATATATTTTACAGTATTCAAAATTACTCCTTTGAAAATATTGATAAATTTATGACCTCTTCTTTGGTTACCCGCATGACGACCGATATTTCAAATATTCAGATGTCCTATATGATGATTATTCGTACTGCTATTCGCGCTCCTCTTATGCTGATATTTGCTTTCGTTATGGCTTTTATTATGGGCGGTAAAATGGCGTGGATTTTCCTCTTCGTTCTCCCTGTATTAGGTACCGGTCTTTTCCTCGTCGCATTTAAGGCAATGCCTCTCTTCAGAAGAGTTTTCAAAAAATACGATAATCTCAACAGCTCCATTCAGGAGAACGTCAAAGGTATTCGCGTTGTTAAGTCCTTTGTTCGCGAGGATTTCGAACAGAAAAAGTTTGATAACGCTGCAGAGGAAGTTTGTTCCGATTTTACAAGAGCCGAACGTATTCTTGCTTTCAACGCTCCCTTAATGCAATTCTGCCTTTATGTTGTAATGGTTTTTGTGCTCTCTTTCGGCTCTTACACCATTATTTCCAGCCGCGGTATCGCTCTCGATGTCGGACAATTCTCAGCTTTGCTTACCTACAGTTTTATGATGCTCAGCAGTCTTATGATGCTCTCTATGATCATCGTTATGATTACTCTTTCTTATGAGTCGGGTAAGCGTATCGTTGAGGTGCTCAAAGAAAAAAGCACCCTCACTAATCCCGAAAACCCCATTCACGAGGTTCCCGACGGCTCCGTTTCTTTTGAAAACGTCAACTTTAAATATTCCCCTACCCTCAAATTTAATGCTCTTACCAATATAAATTTACAGATAAAATCCGGTGAAACTATTGGTATTATCGGTGGTACCGGTTCTGCTAAATCCTCTCTGATACAGCTTATTCCGAGACTTTATGATGCTACTGAGGGCGAAGTTAAGATCGGCGGAATAAACGTTAAAAACTACGATCTTGATTCTCTGAGAAATCAGGTAGCCGTTGTTCTGCAGAAAAATATCCTTTTCTCAGGTACGATCAAAGAAAATCTGCGTTGGGGTAACAAGGGTGCTACCGACGAGGAATTGGTCGAAGCCTGCAAGCTCGCTTGTGCCGATGAGTTTATTTCTCACTTCCCCGATGGCTACGACTCTTACATAGAACAGGGCGGCGCAAATGTATCAGGCGGTCAAAAACAGCGCCTTTGTATTGCAAGGGCACTCCTCAAAAAACCCAAAATTTTGATTTTGGATGATTCCACAAGCGCGGTAGATACCAAAACCGATGCTTCTATTCGCCGTGCTCTCCGTGAATATATTCCTCAGACCACCAAAATCATAATCGCTCAGCGTACCGCCTCCGTTGAGGATGCCGACAGAATTATCGTTATGGATAACGGTATGATAAACGATATCGGTTCCCACAAGGAGCTTCTCCAAAGAAACGATATTTACAGAGATATCTATATTTCTCAAAATAAGGCGGGTGATGATATATGAAAAAAACTGCTAAAAAAGGGATAATCGGCAGACTTATCAAAACCCTCTTCAGCTTCTACCCCGTTTTGCTGCCCGTTACCCTTGCTCTCATCGTTTTTAATGCGGTAGTTTCCTCTTTCCCTTCAATCTTTATGCAGAATATCATTGCTGTCGTTGATGAGAATTGGGAAACAGGCAGCTGGCAAGAGGTCGGCGGACAAATCCTTTATTACGTCATAATACTTGCAATATTTTACATCCTCTCTCTTGTTGCCGGTATCATTTTCCATCAGCTTATGGCGGTTATTACTCAGGGTGTACTCAAAAAAATGCGCCAAAAAATGTTTACTAAGATGCAACGCCTTCCCATAAAATACTTCGATGCCAACAATCACGGAGATATTATGAGCCATTACACCAATGACATTGATACTCTCCG
Organism: uncultured Oscillospiraceae bacterium; assembly: GCA_904502045.1. Taxonomy (GTDB): domain Bacteria; phylum Bacillota; class Clostridia; order Oscillospirales; family Ruminococcaceae; genus RGIG8367. The sequence continues at coordinate 3,160 of CAJGEB010000028.1, read as the reverse complement.
TCAGATGATCTCCCAAAGCTTTCCTCAGATACTCATTTCCGGTATTACCGTTTTAACCGTCTTCTCTATAATGCTCTATTTCTGCCTTTGGCTCACTATTGTCGTCGTTTTTGGCGTATTCCTTATGACGTTTGTAGTTAAAAAATTGGGCGGCGGTTCCTCAAAATACTTCTTCCGCCAGCAAGCCTCTTTAGGTAAGCTTGAGGGATACATCGAGGAAATGATGAACGGTCAAAAGGTCGTTAAAGTTTTTTGTCATGAAGAAGAAAGTAAACAAGCTTTCGATAAGCTTAACGATTCCCTTTTCAGTGATTCCGAACGCGCTAACAAGTATGCAAACGCTTTAGGCCCCGTTTTGAATAATATTGGTAACATTCTTTATGTTATCGTTGCTATCTGCGGCGGTATTCTTTTGCTTTCCGATATTCCCAACGTAAGCTTTTCGGGTATGGCTATCGGTATAAGCATCTTTGTTCCTTTCCTGAATATGACTAAACAATTTGCAGGAAATATTAATCAGGTTTCACACCAGATCAACTCAATCGTTATGGGACTTGCCGGCGCCGAACGTATCTTTAAATTACTCGACCAAGAACCCGAATCCGATGACGGTTATGTTACTCTCGTCAATGTTAAAGAAGAAAACGGTGTCCTCACCGAGTGCGATGAGCGTACTAATATATGGGCTTGGAAGCATCCGCATCAGGCTGACGGTAATATCTCTTACACTAAGCTAACCGGCGATGTAAGACTCTTTAACGTCGATTTCGGATACGAAGAAAACAAACAGGTACTTTATGATCTCTCCCTTTATGCAAAACCCGGTCAAAAGGTAGCTTTTGTAGGCGCTACGGGAGCCGGTAAAACTACTATCACCAATCTCCTCAACCGCTTCTATGATATTGCCGATGGTAAAATAAGATACGACGGAATAAATATTAACAAAATAAAGAAAAGCGATCTGCGCCGTTCTCTCGGTATAGTTCTTCAGGATACCAACCTTTTTACAGGTACGGTAATGGATAACATACGATACGGTAAGCTCGATGCTACCGACGAAGAGTGTATTGCTGCGGCTAAACTTTCGGGCGCCGACGACTTTATTACAAAGCTTCATGACGGCTACAATACTATGCTCTCCGAAAACGGTTCCAACCTCTCGCAAGGTCAGCGCCAGCTCCTCTCTATTTCAAGAGTTGCTGTTGCAAATCCCCCCGTTATGATTCTCGATGAGGCTACTTCCTCTATCGATACGAGAACCGAGGCTATCGTTCAGCGCGGTATGGATGCTCTTATGAAAGGACGTACGGTATTCGTTATCGCTCACCGCCTTTCTACCGTCAAAAATTCCGATGTCATTATCGTGCTCGATCACGGCCGCATTATTGAGCGCGGTAGTCACGATGAGCTCATCGCTCAAAAAGGTCAGTATTATCAGCTATATACCGGCGCTTTTGAGCTTGAATAATTTCTTTTATGAAAAGATCCGTTAATTCGGGTCTTTTCATTTTTATAAAATTTGTTATATTCCCTCTTGCGTAATAACATCGTAATTCTTTAAAAGCTTTTTAAAGGTTTTTTAATAATTTATTTCCCTTTTTGACTTGACAGCCGTGTTATATTATGTTATATTAAGTTAGAATGCAGTTTTATGCGCAAAGGAGGTATTGTTGTGAATAGCATTCGCAGAGGCGAAATCAAAAAACTTATTGAAAAAAACGGCGTTATCAGTTTAAAGGAGCTTTCCGCTCTTTTCCCTTCCGTCAGCCTGATGACTATTCATCGCGATCTCAACGCCCTTGAAGCAGAGGGTGTTATCGTCAGAGTGCGCGGCGGTGCTAAGTATGCCGGTTCCCCCACAAACGAACCCGCTTACGATCTCAGAGCTGTGAAAAATCGCTTTGCAAAAGAAACTATCGCTCGCAAGGCTGCCGCTTTCATCAATAGCGGAAGTGCGGTCTTTTTGGATTCCGGTACTACTATGATGGAACTCGCAACTGCTATGCCCGATGTTAATGCAAGCGTATTTACCAGCGGTCCCAACATCGCTCTTGAGGTAGCTAAAAAACAACGCCCTAACATTAATCTTTGCGGAGGGTTCCTCAACAGAAGCAACATGACTCTTACGGGTCCTTCTGCTGTGGATATGCTTTCAAAAATAAATATTGATGTGGCTTTCCTTGTCGCTTCTGCTTATTCCCTCGAAGGCGGCTTTACCTGCGGCGGAGAGACCGATGCTCAGGTCAAGATGGAGGTCGTCAAAAAAGCCCGTACCGTTATCCTGCTTATGGATAGCTCTAAACTCGGTAAGCTGCTCCCCTTTACTTTCGCAACTATGAGCGATGTCGATTATGTGATCTGCGAAACCGCTCTTCCCGAAAACGTTCAGGCGGAGGCTGAAAAATATAACGTAAAATTACTGTAGTCGTTTCGACTATTGTTCATTATTAAGGAGGTAAAATATGAAAACAAAAGCTCTTCGTATTTACGGTAAAAACGATCTGAGACTTGAAGAGTTCGAGCTGCCGGCAATGAAGGATGATGAAATACTCGCCCGCGTTGTTTCCGACAGTATCTGCATGTCTTCCTACAAGGCCGCTATACAAGGCGGAGATCACAAGCGCGTTCCTGCCGACTGCGCTCAGAATCCTACCATCTTAGGCCATGAGTTCTGCGGTGAGATCATTGAAGTCGGTTCCAAGTGGGCTGACCAGTTTAAACCCGGTCAGAAATTCTCTATCCAGCCCGCTCTTAATTATAAAGGATCCTTGGCTGCTCCCGGTTACTCTTATCAGTACATCGGCGGAGATGCTACCTACATAATTATTCCCAACGAGGTTATGGAAATGAACTGTCTTCTCCCATTTGAAGGAGATGCTTTCTTCCACGGTTCCCTCGCTGAGCCCCTTTCCTGCGTTATCGGCGCTTTCCATGCTGACTATCACACCATTCCCGGTGTTTACGAGCATCAGATGGGTATCGTTGAAGGCGGTAAGATGGCTATCTTAGCAGGCGTTGGTCCTATGGGACTTGCTGCTATCGACTATATCATCCACTGCGACAGACGTCCTTCCCTCTTAGTTGTTACCGATATAGACGATTCAAGACTTACCCGCGCTGCTTCTATCCTCACCACTCAGGAAGCTGCTAAAAACGGTAT
>CAJGEB010000027.1 GCA_904502045.1 uncultured Oscillospiraceae bacterium | reverse complement strand
TGCCTTTTCCTCTTCAGGCAGGTGATACAGATTCATGTCGTAGGGACCCCAGCCGTTTTCGTGCGGGTCGATCTTATTCTTCACACCGTCGATGCCGGCCATCAGGATGGCAGCATAGCAGAAGTAGGGATTGCAGGTAGCGTCAGGGTTACGCAGCTCAAAGCGGCGCTTGTCGGGACTCTTTGCATAAGCCGGAATTCTGATTACTGCACTGCGGTTCGAGGTCGCGTATCCAACAGTAACCGGAGCCTCAAATCCGGGAATGAGTCGCTTGAAGGAGTTGGTACTCGGATTCGTCAGCGCACAAAGAGAAGCTATATGTTTAAGCAGTCCGCCCATAAAGTAATGTGCAGCCTTGCTCAAATGTGCGTATCCCTCGTCATCGGAAAATACGGGCTTACCGTCCTTCATAAGCAGCATGTGTACGTGCATTCCGCTTCCTGCTTCGCCATATATGGGCTTCGGCATAAAGGTCGCGCTCTTGCCGTACTTCAGCGCCGTATTGTGAATGATGTACTTTATCATCATAGTAGCATCAGCCATGTGAACGACCTCGCCAAGCTGCGGCTCGATCTCGAACTGTCCGGAAGCGGCTACTTCAGGGTGATGGTAATTTATCTCAATACCCGCTTCTTCCATCAGCATACACATCTCGCTTCTGCACTCGTAAGAAACGTCGAAAGGCTTTGCGATGTGGTAGTTCTTCTGCTTTGCGACGACTACTCCCTTACCCTCAACCGAGCTGTTCCAGTAGGACTGCTTTGCATCGACCGATGCACCGATGTAATTGGCATCGACTCCCCAATTAACATCGTCAAAGAGATAAAACTCAAACTCAGGCAGAATATACATAGTATCAGCAATTCCGCTGTCCTGCATCGCCTTAACTGCCGCTTTGATAATATTTCTGGGATATTGGGGAAGGGGACGGTTCTCGGGATTATCTATTATCATCGCGTTTCCGGTCATCGACAATGTCGGAATCTGGCAAAACGGATCTATTACCGCAGTATCGGGGTCAGGGATAAATACCATATCACTCTTCTCCACGACAGCGTATCCGTAGTTAGAGGCATCAAATCCTATTCCGCTCTTCATCGTATTTTCCGAAAAATTCTCTGCAGGAATAGTAACGTGTCTGTACTGACCGTTTATATCGACCATCTTAAAGTCGATCATCTTGATATCCTTCTCTTTTATGAGAGCCATTATTTCCTGTACGCTCTTTGCCATAAAAACACTCCTTTATTTAACTCCGTTTACCATTTACGGACTTTATTTAAATCTAAATTGGGCGAGCCCATAAAGGACTCGCCCATGGTCCGAGTGACAAGATTTGAACTTGCGGCCTCTACCACCCCAAGGTAGCGCGCTACCAATCTGCGCCACACCCGGACTTTTTTACGGTCGTCTTTAACAACCGCATACTATAATAACACACTCTTTTTCAAATTGCAAGAGGAATTTTCAATTATTTTTTATTCCAGCCAAAAATTCTTATTACTCGCAGTTCGGGGTAGGCGTACGCGCTTGCAGGGTAGTTGATTCGGTCGGAGGTATTTGATGCCGTGAGGTAGTCTATCGTTACTCCGTTTTCATCCTTAACGCACTCTGTAATTATTACCGAATGCTTCCACGCATCCAGTATTCCGCATTGCATTATATCTCCTTTTTGTCCTGCAAAATAGTTACCGTCAGTCCAAGCGACGAGTCCGTACCCCGTATTATGCAGACAGTACTGATAAAAATGTCCTACGCCTGTCCAGGAATACGACCTTCCTTTTTTCGTCTGACGCTCGTTTACTCCCTCGCCGTACCATTTCCACTGTACCCCTATCGTACCCTTCGTATCCATCGGTATTCCGCCGGCAAAAAGACACTGCGATATAAAATTATTGCAATTCCCACCGTAGTCGTCGTATTCTCCCCACTCGGGATTCCTCAGCGTTTCGGTCTTTCCTACCCAGCTGTTTGCATACTCCACCGCAGCCTCCGCATCGTAGTCCACGTCCCAGTCAATCCGCGGTCTCTCGTACTCCTCAGGGTCCTTTTCGTACTCTTCCCACTGCTGCTTTAAAGTTTCCGCTGCTGCTTTCGACGCATCAATAAGCACCCTTTCTATCTGCGCAAAAAGCTCCGTAGCATTACCCTCTTGTTTTCTCTCCTCATACATTTCATCTATAAGTATGTAGGAACCTTCATCCCGCTCCCTTGACACCAGACTATACCCCGACTCATTTTTTCTGAATATAAATATGTGCGGCATTCCTGAGGTGTAGGAGTCCTCACCCTTCAGAAATTCAAATCTAACCCTGCTGTCCTCGATAATTTTCACTTCAAGGCACCCGTCCTCAAGCTCATTTATCTCTTCATACTGTATTCCCAGCTCGTATTCATCTAACTTCAGATTATTTAAGGAATTGCTCCTCATTCCCACCCAATAATTCAATACCGTTTGGTTAAGCAGTGCATTTTCGGAATCGGGCTCCTCAAAAAATTTCGTTATATCGGCATTTTCAAGCCTTGCCACAGCCTCATATTCCGTAATCATAATTTCAGCTATGAGCCTTTCGATCTCACTCTCCGCCCGGATGCCCGCTTCGTTTTCTCTTATTACATATCCTCCCTTTACATCATCCTCCGCGCCTTCGGATATTTCTGAGGATATCTCTGAGGATATCTCTGAGGATATTTCTGAGGACCCCTCCCCGTCTTTACTTTCGCTCTTCTCCTCCGCACTTGCTTTCGAGCTTATATATTCCGATAGTCCGCTGCCCATCGTGTGATTTAAATTTTCATTATTCGCCGTTACGATCATCAAAACCGCCGCTGCTACCGCCGCAAAGGCAAGTACCGTTCCGACCTTTTTGCTCTTTTCTTCACTACCGCCCATCTACTTCCTCCCGTCTTCGCCGTTTCCGTTAATATTATACCTTCCTTGAAAAATGTTAAAGCATATCTTTTAATTTTTTTACAGACAATATATTATCATAATGTTAATACTTTTTCAATAATATCCTTTTTGTTGACCTGACGATTTTTTTGAGGTATAATGTATAAGTTAAATATTTATTTTTCGGAGGAATGTTTCAATGATAACCATTTCACCTTCTCTTTTGGCTGCCGATTTTTCTAAACTCGGACAGGAAGTTGTAGATATGTACGACGCCGGCGCACAGTGGATGCACATTGACGTTATGGACGGACATTTTGTACCCAACATTTCACTCGGTCCCGTTGTGGTAAAATCAATTCGTCCCTCCTGCGACATTTTTTTTGACGTGCATCTTATGATATCCGATCCCGTAAAATACGCCCCCGCATTTGCCTCTTCGGGAGCCGACCTCATTACCTTCCATCTCGAAGCGGTTGAGGATCCTGCCGAAACTATAAAGGCTATTCGCGCACTCGGTAAAAAGGTGGGAATTTCGATAAAACCGAAAACTCCGGCAGAAGCGGTATTCCCCTATCTTCCGATGGTAGACCTCGTACTGATAATGACCGTTGAGCCCGGTTTCGGCGGACAGCGCTTTATGGCGGATATGATGCCTAAGCTGCTTGCGGTAAAAAAAGAGTGTCTGCGCCTTGAGCTTAATGTGGACATTGAGGTGGACGGCGGAATAGATACCGAAACCGCAAAGCAGGCGGTAGCTAACGGTGCAAACGTACTCGTTGCCGGCTCCTCTCTTTATTCAAAGGAAAACTATAAAGCTGCCGTCAGTGAACTTATCCTGTCCGCTGAAGGCGCTCTTTCCTCTGTAAATTACTAATCTCGTTTTTAAAAATATCGTCGGAAAGGAGCGATCACCTTGCCTCTTTTTTCTAAAGGAATAATCCTCGATCAACGCAAAGAGCCAATTCTCGGATCAGCGATTCTTGAATACCCTGCACAAGCGCAGTATTTTGAAAATCCCTACTCCGATATGGAAGCTCTCACAATCGAACAGCTTGCCGAGATCGCTCGTCTGGCTAATATAATTGATGAGCGTGAGGGTAAGCCTCTTGCGGATAAGCTGATGTTTGCCTCGACGCGCGGCAGACCTTACGGTATTATTGCCGATGCAGTAGACGATGAGCCTTACATATCAAGTCAGCTTTGTCTTATAATACACAAACGCGAGCTTGTCGCTGACGGACTTTTACTCTGCGCCCGTGCACTCGGTGTTAAAAACACCTGCATTGCGGTCTACAAAAATCTGTATGACCTTTCAGTTCGCATTCCCTCAACCGTCGGAGATATAAAAATCGAAAAAATACAGGGTAAATACCCCGCTGAAACCCGTTTGGACACCATTTGGGGAAAATCCCGCCGCAAGCTTATTATAGGTATCGGAGCACTTGTGCATCTTGCAAGAGCGGTGCGGGAAAACAGAATGCAGACTACCTGCTTTGTTACGGTCGCAGGAAACTGTGTATCCAAGCCCGCTAACGTGGAGCTGCCCATCGGAACTACCGTGGCGGACGCTCTTGATTTTTGTAATCTCGGACTTGATCCCACCAGAGTAGCCGTCGGCGGATCTATGACGGGAAAAAGCATCACCGATCCTGCAAACTACAAGCTGCTTCCTTCCAGCAGGTCGGTCCTTGCATTTGAGGATAAAACCGAGCTGCATACCTTTAATTGTATCGGATGCTCAAGATGTCTTGGGGTATGTCCTCAGAAGCTGAATCCCGCCTTGATTTACAAATATATGTCTGCGGGAATGCTTGATGAGATCAAGTTTTTGGATCCCACACGATGCGACGAGTGCGGTACCTGCTCATACACCTGTCCCTGCGAGCTTGACCTTTTGGTTGCCGTATCCCGCGCTAAAACTTATGTGCTGAAAAATACAGCACCCGATGCTCCTGAAGAGCACAAAATTTTAAATCTCGGTAAATTCCCCGAAATAATAAAACAAATCTTCTCAAAATTTAAAAAAAGCAAGGGGGAATAGAGCGTGAATATTTCGAGAATCCAAAAAAAATCGCCTCCGCATATACGCAGTTCCCGTACGGCTCCGCTTATAATGCTGGACGTTATCGTTGCGCTTATTCCTCTTTATATTATGGCGTACCTTTACTATGGCTTCAGACCCGTTTTCCTCGGCGTAACGGGAATTGTTACCTGCCTTATTTCAAGCTGGATATGCTCTCTCATTTCCGCTAAAAAGATAAATTTTTACGATTTTTCGCCTATTGTTACCGGTATGCTCATTCCGTTACTTCTTCCGGCATCAATAGATTACAGTATCGCTGTATGCGCATGCCTTTTTGCCGTCGTCGTGGTAAAATACCCCTTCGGCGGAAGCGGCTGCAACTTCTTTAATCCTACCGCTGCGGCTATTGCTTTTGCGGCATTTTGCTGGCCGAGTAAAATTTTCAGCTACACTCAGCCGCTTGAAAAATTACCGCTTTTTGAAAATATTACTGCGACGGTCCAAAGCCCTGCCTACCTCATAAAAGACGGAGCTTTGCCCAATCTTGATACTACCGATCTTCTGCTCGGTAACTTTGCAGGTCCGATGGGAGCCCCCTACATCTTGGTGCTTATCGCCTGCTTCCTTTTCCTCCTTTTCAGAAGAGTTGTAAGCCTCGGCTCAACGCTCTCCTTCTTCGCCGCCGCAGCACTTATGTTTACTCTCTTTCCGAGGATATCTTCCGGCGATATTCCCACACTGCTTCTCGAATTTTCATCAGGCTCAATCGTTTTGGGCGGAATTTTCCTTGTGAACGATCCCGCTACCGCTCCGAAAAGAAACGTTCCCAAATTTGTCTATGGATTTTTTATAGGTATCGTTACCGTTCTCTTCAGATACTACGGCGGATTTGAGCAGGGAGTTATGTTTGCCGTTTTACTCGCAAATATCTTTTCTCCCACTCTTGATATTCTCTATGAAAAATTAATATATTATGTAAGGAGGGTCCGCATTGTTAAAGAAAACGAAATTTCTCAGTAGTGCAGAACTCTCTGAGGCAAATTCAGAAACAGCTTCATTTAAAAACAAAAGAAGTACCGCAAAACGCAATCTTATCTTGCGTATAAAAAGGCGCCTTGAGGTAAGCGTCGGTCACATTTTCTTTAAAAATCCGACTCTCGCCTGCGGTATCATACTCGCTCCCGTAATCGCGGTAGCCTCCACCTTCAAAAGCGGCGCCGCTCTTGCTATTGCCGTAATTATAATGTGTATTCCCGCAATAATAGCTACGGGTATCGTGACGCATTATGTTCCGTCGTGGGTCTGCACCATCATCGGAATTTCCGTTTCCGTCGGAATGTCCTTCGTTGCACACGATGTCATCTCCACCCTTTCCCCCGACATCTTCGATACCCTCGGAATATATTTCCCACTAATAATGCTTTCATCTTTTTCTACCGTCTTCTCTTTAAGATACCGACGCCAAAAACGCTTTTTCGTTTGGCCTGTATGTGATGCAATATGCGCCGCAGCAGGATTTTCCGCCGCCGCTATATTGGTCGGACTTTCCCGCGAAATACTTGCTTACGGCTCCGTTGGCGGCGTTCCTCTCGGAATCTCCTTCAAAATCTCGGGTGCGGCGGCTCCCTTCTTCGGATTCATCCTCGTCGGATTTTTCGCAGCATTTATCCAATGGGTTAAAAATACGGTTTTGTATTTCAAAAAAGTATATCGCCGTAAATCCGCCGAAACGCGAGAAGGAGGGGCTCACCTATGAGAGAATTTTTGATAGCCGTTATTGCCGCAGTAACCGTACAGAACATTCTTTTTACGCGGGGACTCGGTTCCAGCCGTCTGCTTTTGGTATCAAAGCGTTCAGGCAAGGATACCGCAATATTCGGCGGCTTTATGATGCTGTTTTTGCTTGTGCTTACCTCTTTTTCCTTTTTGATAGAGGATATCGTTCCAAAAACGACCCTTGCTCCGCTTTACATTATGCGGCCTATCGCTTACCTTGTTACCGCCACGCTCTTATATGCCGCACTTTGTATCGTTTGCTCCCTATTTTTCAAGGATTTTTTTGAAAAAAAAGAAAAGCTTATTACTTCCGCCTGCTTTAACTGTGCAGTGTTCGGAACCGTTCTGCTTACCATCTCAAAATATTATTCCTTCGGAGCAAGAATAGGCTATGCGGCGGGCTCTTGTGTCGGATTTTTACTCGCAATGTTTATAGTATCGGAAGGTCGGCGCCGTATAGAGCTCAGTAAGGTTCCCGCGGCTTTTAAGGGATTACCTGCCGCGCTTATTTACATCGGACTTATTTCCCTCGCTTTTTACGGCCTTACCGGTCACCAGCTTCCCGCATAATTTTTTCTTTTCAAAGGGTCCCCGACGGCTACTCTTTGAAGCACAAATAAAATCCGTCGGAGAATCGAGCCTTAAATGTCAAAAAAATTACGCATCAAAAGATCACGCAGTAAATACGCTCAGCGGTTCAAACCGCTCAAATTCGTAATATATCTCCTCGTCATCTCACTTGTATTTTTCCTCGGCTGGACTTTGTACCCCACCGTAAGAGATTTCATTGTCGGGGAGTCCCCGAGCTCAGCTGAATCCTCGGAATCAGACAGCGGTATCTCAAGTTCTGAGCACTCCTCTGAGAGCTCCGGCTCAGCTTCTCAAGATGAATCATCGTCAAGTGTTCCCGAATCGTCTTCTGCTGAAAGCTCACTTCCCGAAGCCTCTGAGCCCGAAGATGCTCCTGAGGGAACCCGTGCAATATTCCTTCCCGCAGAGCTCCTCAATGATACCGTTTCTCTCGCCGATACCGTTTCTGCGGCTAAGGCAGCGGGATTTAACGCAGTACTCATCGAGCTCAAGGACGATGAAGGCTACGTTATGTATAGCTCCGCCGTACCCCGTGCCAAAAAATCAATTTCAGATAACGCTTATGACCTCGTTTCCGTCATCAGCTACCTCAAATCAGAGGGCCTTGAGGTAATCGGCAGGATGCATTCCTTCCACGACCACATGGGCGGCAAAGCGTATCGTCCGATGGGAATATACTATATGAACGAAAGCTTCCTGTGGCTTGACGATTACCCCGACAAAGGCGGACGCTCATGGCTCAATCCCTACTCCGAGGACGCCGCCGCTTACATTACAGATCTTTCTCTCGAAGCTGCAGATGCAGGAGTAGACTCCATAATATTTGCAGGATTCAGCTTCCCCACTAAAATCGGTATAGAGTCTGCAAATTTCGGTGAGCTTGCAGAAACGGTCGGTAAGCAGGAAATGCTCTCAATGCGTATGCAACAGATTACCTCGGCGCTTAAAGAAAAAAATACCGCGGCTTACTTCTTCGCGGAAGGTCCCGCAGTACTCGGCGGGGACAACTACATTTATCACGGAGATCCCCTCAATATAGCTGTCGACGGATTTTCGACTTCCCTCTACCCTTCGGATATTGCATCAAACAAGCTGGACTCTTCCTTGGGAATAACCGATTCACTGCAAAATCCATACCAAAGCGTGTCCGCTCAGCTTGCATTATTGCTCCCGAAGCTAAAATCCGACGCCGAATTTCTCCCCTTTATTCAAGGATTTTCCGACTCCTCTTTCACCTGCACGGCAGAGGAGATATCCTCTCAGCTAAAGGCTCTCTCGGATGCTGAAATATCAAGCTATATACTTTACAATCCAACCGGTGAATACAACTTTGCCGATTAATAAATTCAACTCGAAAGGGACATTGATATGATCGAAACTATAATCTACTGCTCTGTCGGAGCCGTCGTTTTAATCACAGCACTTATTCTCATCTCAACACTCCGCAAAGCCTCTTTAGTAAAAAAAGGCGTCTACGGTGCAAAAGCGGTACAGGAAATTATGAATAAGGGCGCTAAAAGCAAAGGATACCGTGTACTGAGCAACGTTTCGGTTGAGCACGGCGGAAAGGTTATGAATTTTGAAAGTGTACTCGTTGGTCCTTTCGGAATAGTTTTAGCTGATTCCTTCAGCGAAAACGGTGATTATTACGGAGATTCTTCTTCTGAAAATTGGGTAAAGGTAGCGCCCGACGGCAAACGCACTACCCTGCCCAACTACCACACTCAGAGCCAGCGCAACATAGTTACTCTGCGTGAGCTGTTTTCCAAAAACAATATTTATAAAGTACCCATTGAGTACTACACCATCGTTACCCGCAGTGCGAAAAAATTCAACGTCTGCATAACCTCAGTTCCGAGCCTTATTGACATTTCCGTTTTCAGAAAAATGCTCCGCAAGTCAAAATACAGCTACGAAAACAACGTTCCCGTTGACAAAATTTGCGAAGTATTGACTGCTAAGGCTGAGTCCTAATCGAAAAATCCCCGTATATATTCCACGCTCTCTTGGATAAGAGCATACTCATCGGAATCCTTTAATTTTACCGTTGCCGGTCGTATTCTTACGGCCGGTTCTTTTTTTATCTGTGCAAGAAAGTTCATTCCGTCGCAGTATTTTTCATAATCAAAATAAGAAAAATCGTTGTCCGTTAGCGCAAGTATCTCCTCTGCATACCCCGATCTACCACTCGAAATTATCCTGCCGAGATAGCTGTTTACACATCCGCACAATATGTCCGCCACCATCTCCATTCTTTCCGGCTCCCCCTCTTCATACCCGCTGTAAGACATCAGATAAAGCATTTCATCTCCCGAAAGAGTGTTACTGCCCGTATTTAAAGATACTTTCCCCACCTTTTTTGCCCTTTTAAAATTTACCTGACTCTTTCCGAGCAGGCCCGCTATTTCAGCAAACTCCTCTTTATCGAAGGTTATATATTTATCCGTTTTTACTCCGAGGCTTTCTTCAATTGCCGATTTAAGCTTTTTGATTCCGCCGCTCTTATATATGTCATACACCGCAGCTACCTCTCCGCCGACATTCAGCCGCAGTTTCGGAGAAAATACCGCTATCGGAACCCTTCCCTCCGCTGCATTAAAGCGTATGATTCCCACCGCTGTCGGTCCTTCGCTTTTTTTGTCAAAAAATACCGTCAGCACCGTAACATCGTCCTCTTCCGACGGAATATACCCCCCTGCTATCTCGCCGTAAACCG
>CAJGEB010000026.1 GCA_904502045.1 uncultured Oscillospiraceae bacterium | reverse complement strand
AGATACTCCCCAGCGCTACTACTGCTATACTCAAGGCTATCCACTTCTTACTGCTCATTTTTTTGCTCCTTCGCTTTTGACTTCTATCTTTATTTTTTATTCCTCGCCGTATACTCTTGGCATTCTTCTCTTGTGCTCACTGCGTTTATGATAACCCTCGATTATCTCAATATCCTTTTCTTCCGCTTTTCCGTTAAGTATATATTCGTCTATCTTTTCATAAGAGATTCCCATTTCCTGCTCATCGGTTTGCCCTTCGTAAAGTCCCGCCGACGGCGCTTTGGTTATTATATTCTCCGGCGCCTCAAGATATCTCAAAAACTCGTACGTTTCTTTTACCGTTAAATCCGCAATGGGATTAAAGTCGCAGGCTCCGTCACCCCATTTGGTGAAATATCCCATATACCGCTCGCTTCTGTTTCCCGTTCCTGCAACAAGCCTGTTTTCCGATGCTGCAATGGTGTAAAGCGCTATCATCCTTATTCTCGGCGCTATATTTGCAAGTGCTGCATCACTGAGCCGGGTATGCTTTTCAAGCTTCTCAACTATTATTTCCTTTACCTCACTCAAATTTACTATTCTTGTCTTTATACTGAATTTTTCCGCTACTTCTCCCGCGTCCTCCATATCTTCCCCGAAATTCCTCTTCGACTGACACGGAAGCATTACTCCGACTGTATTATCACACGCCAGCTTGCAGAGTATTCCCACAAGCGCGCTGTCCTTCCCGCCGCTGTTTCCGAATATTATTCCGGTGGCTCCGCTTTCCTTCAGCATTCTCTTTATAAATTCAACTCTATTTTTAAGCTCAATTGCGTAATCCCTCATTAACGCTACTTCCCTTTCATCGTTTGCCCTATCCGGCTTTTAACTTCTTCTCCTCATCTGCTCCACTCCTCAAGCAGACTCTCAAGGCTTACTTTATGAAATCTTGTAAGCCGCTTTAAGCTGTAAAGCCCGTCAAGCTCCCCATATCTCACTATATTTATTCCGCTCGCGCAGGATAATGTAGCTTTAATTCCAAGCTCCCTCATTATTCCGTCGGATTCTGCACTTATTGCTCCAAATGGGTATGTAAAGGTGTTGGGCTTGACTCCTGTTTTCTCCAATATTTTCTCCTGAAGTCCTCCTACATCCTCGAAAATCGCCTTTCGGTACTCCTCAAGGCTCTCTCCCCATTTTTTTGAGGCTCCTTTTCTCCCCGCCTCTTTATGCATATCGTAGGAATGATTCTGTATCTCCGCGTATCCGCTTTCCGTAATCCGCACTGCGTCGTCCCAATTTATGCAGGCATAGTCTACCGTGCGGTCCCCGTTTTCTTCATACAAGTCCACACAGCTTCCTATAACCGACAAAACCGCTTTCTCTCCGTACTCCTCAAGCAGCGGACATATATACTCACAAAAACTAAGCTGCCCGTCATCAAAGGTCAATATTATTGGCTTTTCCGGAAGCTCCGTTCCGTTTTCCGCGTAATCTATAAGCTCCGTCATCGTTATCGTTTTGTATCCCTGCGCCTGAAGATATTTTAAATCACTTTCAAACTCATCCGGCGAAATAACATAGTTACTCCACCTCTTCTCATTCTTCAGCACATGATGGTACATTACTATCGGTACCTCCACGCTTTCCCGCACAGTACCGCTTTCCGATACGCTCTCTGACTCATCGCTCGTATCTGTAATTTCAGCGCCGGTTCCAGTAATCCTATCCCCGACGCCTCTTATTACAAGTGCCGTAACTGCTACTGCAAGCATCAAGCTTAAGGTAACGACCGCACCAATATATCTGCTTTTCTTCACAGATATCCCCTCCGCATTCTCAGCTTTTACATAATATTTTATGTAACGCTTGCGGGGATAATTACCTGCTTATTTATATTATTTCGCTGTGGTAGCTCTGTAACGGCTTCACAGAAATATTTCCTTCTCTTCCCGCTTTTATCGCTTCAATAGCCGCTCTCGCTGCTGCTATCGTTGTGAGATAGAAAAGTCTGTGCTTTATTGCTGCCTTTCTGATGTAGCTGTCATCCGCCGCACCCTTCTTGCCGTACGGAGTATTGATTACTATATCCATCTTTCCGCTCGACGCAAGGTCTAACGCGTTCGGACTTCCTTCATACAGCTTCTTTATTACTCTCGTATATATTCCGCGGTCATTGAAGTACTTTCCGGTTCCTTCTGTTGTGATTATATCAAATCCAAGCTCGGAAAACTCCTTCGCTACCTCTACCGCTGCCTCTTTATCATGGTCATTTACGCTGATAAATACCGAGCCGTAAAGCGGTAACTTGCTTTGCGTTGCTTCCTGTGCTTTGAAAAATGCTTTTCCAAAGTCCTCGGATATTCCCAAAACCTCTCCCGTCGATCTCATCTCAGGTCCCAAAACGGGGTCTACTTCAGGGAACATATTAAACGGAAATACCGCTTCTTTTACTCCGCAATGATTTATCTTCTTGTGCTTTAACTGCGAGAAGTCATATTCCTTGCCAAGCAACCTGTCGATTATTATATTGGTAGCCGTTCTTACCATATTTATATTGCATACCTTCGATACAAGAGGTACCGTTCTCGATGCTCTCGGATTCGCTTCAAGTACATATACCGTATCATCGGCTATTGCGTACTGCATATTCATAAGTCCGCACACCTTAAGCGCTTTCGCTATCTTCTCGGTGTAGCTCTTTATCGTTTCAATATGCTTTTGAGGTATGTTCAGCGAGGGTACTATGCAGGAGCTGTCGCCTGAATGTATTCCCGCTTGCTCTATATGCTCCATTACCGCAGGTACAAATACGTTCGTTCCGTCACTTATCGCGTCAGCTTCCATCTCCATTGCGTTATCCAAGAATCTGTCGATAAGTATAGGTCTGTCGGGCGTTACTCCAACCGCGTTAGCCATATACTGCTTTAACGAATCGTCGTCATGTACTACTTCCATTCCGCGTCCGCCCAATACATACGACGGTCTTACCATCAGAGGATATCCTATCTTTACCGCCGCTTCAAGCGCTTGCTCTATCGTAGACGCCATTGCAGACGTCGGCATCGGTATCTCAAGCTCGTCCATTATCTCTCTGAATCTGTCTCTGTCTTCTGCTAAATCTATCGAATCAGGTGAGGTTCCGAGCACGTGTGCTCCAAGCTTCTCAAGCTCCGCAGACAAGTTGAGGGGAGTCTGTCCGCCAAACTGCGCTATGAGTCCCATCGGCTTCTCTTTTTCGTATATCGCAAGTACGTCCTCAGTGGTAAGCGGCTCAAAATACAGCTTATCAGAGGTATCGTAGTCGGTCGATACCGTTTCAGGATTGCAGTTTATCATTATCGTTTCAAATCCTGCCGCTCTGAGTGCAAGTGCTGCGTGTACACAGCAGTAGTCAAACTCTATTCCCTGTCCTATTCTGTTGGGTCCTGAGCCGAGTATCATTATCTTTTTATTGTCAGAAGCTGCGGGCGACGTATCCGCTGCGTTATACGTTGAGAAGTAGTATGCCTCATTCTCAACTCCGCTTACCGGTACCGCTTCCCATCCCGCGCATACTCCGAGTGCTTTTCTTCTGTCACGGATCTCTCCCTCTGCTACTCCCGTCAATTTCGCGAGGTATCTGTCGGAAAATCCGTTCAGTTTCGCCTGACGAAGTGCTTCATCGTTAAGTCCGTTTTCAATTATCGCTTTTTCTTCCTCAACAAGCTCCTTCATCTGCGTGAGGAAATATTTGTTTATCTTGGTAAGCTCAAACAGTCTTTCAACATCTGCTCCCTTTTTCAGCGCCTCGTACATTATAAACTGTCTTTCACTCGATGCCGCATTAAGCATCTCCATAAGCTCGTCAAGACTCTTTTTCTCAAACTTTTCTATACATCCGAGGCCGTATCTTCCGCTTTCAAGGCTCCTTACTGCCTTCTGGAAAGCTTCCTTATACGTCTTTCCTATGCTCATTACCTCGCCTACGGCTCTCATCTGAGTTCCCAGCTTATCCTCAGATCCGCGGAACTTCTCAAACGCCCATCTCGCAAACTTGATTACTACGTAATCTCCGCTCGGAACGTATTTCTCAAGGGTTCCTTCCTTCCAATAAGGAATCTCATCCAGCGTCAGTCCGCACGCGAGCATCGCCGAAATAAGCGCTATCGGGAATCCCGTCGCTTTCGATGCAAGTGCTGACGATCTCGATGTGCGCGGATTTATCTCTATTACTACTATTCTGTCGCTTACAGGATCGTGCGCAAACTGTACGTTGGTTCCGCCTATTACCTCTATCGACTCAACTATTTTATACGCCATCTCCTGAAGTCTGTTCTGAAGGGACTTCGGTGTCGTAAGCATCGGTGCACAGCAGAATGAATCTCCCGTATGTACTCCTATCGGGTCGATATTCTCGATAAAGCAGACGGTTATCATCTGATTTTTACTGTCTCTTACTACCTCAAGCTCAAGCTCCTCCCAGCCGAGTATGCACTCTTCTATAAGAGCCTGTCCTATAAGGCTTGCGCTTATTCCTCTGCCTGCTACTGTTGCAAGCTCCTCAGGATTGTTTACTATTCCGCCGCCGGCTCCGCCCATCGTATACGCCGGTCTTACTACTACCGGATATCCCAATTTGTCAGCTATCGCAAGCGCTTCCTCTACGCTGTATGCAGGCTCGGATCTCGGAGTTTCTATTCCCAGCTTCTTCATCGCTTCCTTAAACTCGATTCTATCCTCACCGCGCTCTATCGCATCGGTCTTTACTCCTATTACCTGCACGCCGAATCTGCTCAATACTCCCGCTTTTTCAAGCTCTAAACATAAATTAAGTCCCGATTGTCCTCCCAAATTAGGAAGTATTGCATCCGGACGTTCCTTTTCAATGATCTGTGTGAGTCTCTCAAGATTAAGAGGCTCTATATAGGTAATATCTGCCATCTCCGTATCCGTCATTATTGTTGCCGGATTGGAATTAACGAGTATTATCTTATAGCCAAGCGCACGCAACGCTTTGCACGCCTGCGTTCCGGAATAGTCAAATTCACACGCCTGACCTATTATTATGGGACCCGATCCTATTATCAAAATCGTATTGATATCGCTTCTTTTCGGCATAACAGCAATCCTCCGTTTCATTTTTTCTATCATATCACATTTCACATACATAAATCAATTATTTTTTGCACTATTGACACGATTTTTGTTAAAGCATATAATTTTCTTATCTCTATTAGGAGGGTTTTTATTGGAACTACAAATTTTAAGATTTATTCAACATTTTAAGTGTGATTTTTTAGACGTGCTTTTTGAAACTATCTCCATTACGGCAGAGGACTTCTTCATCATCCTCCTCATCTCTGAGGTGCTTTGGATATTTAATAAAAAATCAGGCGAATTCCTCGCTTTTTCCATTATTTCGGGACTCCTTTTCAACTGCGGTATTAAAAATATCTTTAAGCTTGAGCGCCCTATCGGTCAGGAAGGTATTGAATCCGAAAGAACCCATACTGCTACCGGTTATTCCTTCCCAAGCGGTCATACTCAAAATTCCGCGACTCTTTGGACCTCCCTCTATCTCCTCTTCAAAAAAAGAGCTCTGAAAATAATCCTCTTCATCCTACCCTTTCTCACCGCTCTCTCAAGACTTTATCTCGGTGTTCATTACCCCAAAGATGTCGTTATCGGACTCCTTCTCGGTGTCGCTTTCTCCTATCTTTCCCTCTTCCTCTTCAACAAGTTCCAAAACCGAACCCTGCTTTACTGCATCGTTTTCCTTGTTTCACTGCTTTTCATTCCCTTCGGACTCAGCGAGGATTACGTTAAGACTCTCGGTATGTTTTTCGGTTTTATCCTCAGCAGCTTATTTGAGAAAAAATTCGTCAACTACGACATCAATGTCAGGCTCCCAAAAAGATTTTTGCGGTGGTTTGTCGGTGTAATTTTTATTGCCATCGTTTATTTTGCTATGAAGCTTACTTTCCCCGATAACCTCGGTGCCGATTTCCTCAGATATTCCATCCTCATTTTCTCCGCTCTCGGTATATATCCTCTCGCCTTTAGATTTATTAAATAGTACTCCCCCCCTTGCTTTTTCTGCGTATTTGTGATATAATTAGTCGAATATTTCTTTTCGAAAGAAGGGTAAGCTTGCTTAAAACCGGTTCCGCTGTTAAAAAATATATCTCTGATTCGCCAAAAAAATCAGAATTTAATAAGTTTGATAAATTCCTCAGCTATGTTAAGCCGTTCTTACTTGCGGTATTGCGCCTGCTCGGTAAAGCCTTCGTTAAAACCTACCGTTTCGTTTACTACTACTCCGCTCTTGAGCTCAGACGTTTCAGAAAGATCCGCAGAAAAAATCAGCAGCTTATTGATAAGATTGAGGACTCCTTTGAGCAGTACCGCCGACTTTCCGCGAGTAGACGCAAAATGCGCCTCTCCCGTGTTTATACCTCCTTTATTGCTCCTATTGCGAGCATCAAAAACGATGTTAAAATGTGCTCAGAAAGAATTAAAAATCTCTCTAAACAAAAACTTTCCTTCCTTATCAGAGAATTTTGCAATCTCTTTATAATTATCTTCCGTCCTATCCTTAAGCTTATTTTTGCGCTTTGCAGTTATGCGGCTCCTTTTGCCGCGTTGCTCCTTCTTACTCTTACAATAAATTATTTCAACAATTTGACCTTCGCGCTTTCGGTTGAGTATGACGGTAAATTCATCGGTTATGTAAACTCCGAATCAGAATTTGATGCCGCCAAAGAAACCGCTCAGCAACGCGCTCTTAATGAAGTATCTTTTAAACCGATTGATTCTCCTCCTAAGTTCACTCTTTGTGTTATTAATTCCGAAGACGTTACCTCTCAGGACGATCTTGTCGACCAAATGTTAGTACAGTCAGGTAACGATATCGTTTCTGCAAGCGGATTCTATGTCGACGATGTTTTTATCGGCGCTACTTCTGCTCCAAACGAACTCTTGCTCATCCTCGATGATATGCTCAATGCTCACCGCACCGGTAAAGACAACGAAACCGTTTCCTTCGTCCGAAAGATAAAGCTTACTGAAGGTTGGTTCCCCTCTTCTTCTTTGGTTTCCACCGAATACATCCAGCAGACTCTTTACGGCGATATTGACGGCGCTGAATATTATACCTCAAAATACGGCGACAGTCCTTACCGTATCGCCAAAATGTTCGGTCTTACTCTTACCGAGCTCGAAGCTATGAACCCCGGTATTCTCGACTGGCTCGGTGTCGGTGAAAAAATTCTCGTTTCTCGCTCCGAACCCTATATGAAGGTCAAGGTCACACGACGCGAGACCTATGAGGAAACTACCAATTACGGTACTACTAACGTCAAGGATTCCACCCTGTATTACGGATTTACTAAGGTTAAATCTTCCGGTAAGAAGGGTATTGACGAGGTCGTTGCCGATGTCGTATACATAGACGGTGTTGAGGTTTCCCGAACTGAAATTTCAAGAACTACCGTTAAAGAGCCGGTAAATCAGGTTATTGCTGTCGGTACCGCTGCTCCCTATTCACCCGGTACAGACGTTGGCTCCTACGGTCTTATTTGGCCCGCTAACAGCAAAAAAGTAAACTGCCATTACGGCGGCTACGAGGGTCACACGGGTATTGATATAAGCGCCGGCGGTATCTATGGTGCTCCCATCTACGCTGCTCAAGCCGGCAAGGTCGTTTCTGTAAAGCGTCTTTCCTACGGCTATGGACTTCATGTTATTATTGACCACGGCGGCGGTTTGAGAACTCTTTACGCTCACTGCAGTAAAATCGACGTCAAGGTCGGAGATATCGTAAGCCAAGGTCAAAAAATTGCCGGTATGGGTCTTACAGGTAACACGACCGGTCTGCATCTGCATTTTGAGATAATTCTGAACGGTAAGGCCATTAATCCATATAACTACATTAAAGGCAATTATAGAAAATAATTTTAAAATATCCGCCTGTTTTTTTCAGACGGATATTTTTTTATTTGTTTGAGATATTTACAGTTAAAGCTTATTCCATAAATGCTGATATTTACTCGGTCAAAAATTTTGATCCCGACTGTATTGTTGCTGTCAATTTTGAGGGTACCGATGAATACTACATATATACAAATGCTTACTATTCCCCCAAAACCCTGGGCGATTTTATTAATACTCTCGACCCGATATTTATTTCGATATATCTCAACCGCCCGAAGCTTAAAACATAAAAAGTCCACCGATCTCTCGGTGGACTTCTTTTATTCAGCTTCTCAGCTTATTTCGCCATGTTCATTACTTCGTCAGCAAAGTTATCTTCTCTCTTCTCGAGTCCTTCGCCTCTCTCGTAACGTACGAATCCGGTAACAGATATCTCTGCTCCGAGCTCCTTTGCGCAGTTCTGTACATACTTGCTTACGCTGATGTCAGGATCCTTGATGAACGCCTGATCTACAAGGCATACTTCCTTATAGAACTTCGCTACTCTTCCGAGAACGATCTTCTCTGCGATAGCTTCGGGCTTGCCCTCATTCATCGCCTGTACTTTGTAAATCTCTTTCTCTTTGTCAAGTACGTCAGCAGGTACTGCATCCTTATCAAGATAGCTGGGGTTTGCTGCTGCGATCTGCATTGCAATGTCCTTCGCCATAGCTTTGAACTCTGCTTTTGCTGCAGTTGCGTCATCGGTATTGAAGTATACCATTACGCCGATTCTGCCTTCTCCGTGAACGTAGTTGCATGCAACTCCTTCACGACGCTCAAATCTGCGGATCTTCATATTCTCACCGATAGTCAGGATCTTATCACGAAGAGCATCTGCTACAGTCTCACCATTTCCGCCTGCCATCTTGCTCTCCATAAGAGCATCCATATCTGCAGGATTCTCTGCTAATATTGTATCAGCACAGCCCTTTACAAAGCTTACAAACTTCTCGTTCTTTGCTACGAAGTCGGTCTCCGCGTTTACTTCGATTATTACAGAAAGCTTCTTTGCCTCGTCTACTACGGTATATACCAATCCTTCAGCGGCGATTCTTCCGGCCTTCTTTGCTGCTACCGCTAATCCTCTTTCACGAAGAAACTCTATTGCTTTTTCCATATCTCCGTCTGCATTGGTCAACGCTTTCTTGCACTCCATCATTCCGCATCCGGTTCTCTCGCGCAACGCCTGTACGTCTTTTGCTGTGAATGCCATTGCTGTTCTCCTCCGTTTTCTTTAATCTTTAATTATTCAGCGTCGTTAGCTTCTGCTGCTTCTTCAGCATTTTCCTCTGCTGCAGCAGTCTCTCCCTGTCTGCCTTCAACAATAGCGTCTGCCATCGTCTGAGCTATGAGCTTTACTGCTCTGATAGCGTCGTCATTTCCGGGAATTACATAGTCTACTTCATCAGGATCGCAGTTGGTGTCTACTATTGCTACTACGGGAATTCCAAGCTTCTTAGCTTCTGCTACTGCGATTCTCTCCTTGCGAGGATCAACTATAAACAACGCTCCGGGGAGCTTGTGCATATTCTTTATTCCGCCAAGGAACTTCTCAAGCTTCTCTATCTGAAGGTTAAGCTTTACTACTTCCTTCTTGGGAAGATAATCAAAGGTTCCGTCAGCTTCCATTTTTCTCAGCTGCTCAAGTCTTTCTATTCTGCGGCGTATGGTCTTGAAGTTGGTGAGCATTCCGCCAAGCCATCTTGCATTTACAAAATGTGCTCCTACTCTCTCTGCTTCTTCTCTTACAGAGTCACCTGCCTGCTTCTTGGTTCCTACAAAAAGAACCTCGCCGCCGTTTGCAGATACTTCTCTTACAAACATGTAAGCTTCTTCCAGCTTCTTTACGGTCTTCTGCAAATCTATAATATAGATTCCGTTTCTCTCCGTAAAAATATACTGTGCCATTTTGGGATTCCATCTTCTTGTCTGGTGTCCGAAATGAACTCCTGCTTCAAGAAGCTGCTTCATTGATACTACTGACATTTCATTTTCCTCCTTAGGTTTTTCCTCCGTTTTGCGCGCCTTGCCAAACCAGCGCTCTTCACGCTTACCTCAGTCAGACAATTGCAAAACGTGT
>CAJGEB010000025.1 GCA_904502045.1 uncultured Oscillospiraceae bacterium | reverse complement strand
TCAACAAGCTTCATCTCCAGCTTGTGCTCCTGTATTTTCTTCTCGCATATCTCAAACGCCTTCTGCTCTTTTATGCGATTTTCCTTTACCTTCTCTACGTCCTCTTTAGTCGCTATCCTTACAATATTCTTCAGCGGCTTAACTATCTCGTTTTCATTTACATCCTTATTCGACATCGCCACTATTCCGCACTCTACTCCTCGCGCGGTCTTTACTACTACCCATGCTCCCTCAGGTACTTTTACTCCCTCAGGATCAAAATAGTACATCTTTCCGACTTCCTTGAATTTTACTCCTATTACCTCTGCCATATCCTGCTATCCTTTCACTTTCCTTATCTTTGCACAAAACATCGTTATCACAAGCGGAAAATTACCATTCATTTCTATATCCTTTTTGGTACTCTCCGCTATCTCTGCTATCTTAAGCAAGTCCTCCGCTTTTATCTCTTTGCGTACCCTTCTCGCTTCATTTTCCCTTCCCAGCGCTTTATCCGCCGCTATCTTTACACACTGCATCCTCAGCATATCCAAAAATGCTTTGAACCGCTCCTTGTCCTTTTCGTACATTGATACTATCCGCAATGTGTCCCAACCGTACGGTGCATACACACTGTCTATAAGCTCAAGTCCGTGCTTTGCGTCTTCGATAAGTTTTCCGTCCTTAAGCGCTTCCTCGGCAAGTCCGATATTACCCTCAAAAAGCTCCGACGCCTCTTCTATTCCTTCCGATTTCCCAAGCTTTTTCCTCAGTATGTCCGCACACTCTCTTACCGAAAAATTATCTATTCCGAACACCGCTACTCTCGAAAGAATCGTTTCCAACAGCTTCGCTCGGTTGTCTGCCGTTAATATAAATGCAACGTGCTTAGGCGGTTCCTCAAGCAACTTCAAAAACGCATTCTGTGCTTCTACCGTCATATTCTGAGCGTCCCTTATAATATACACCTTTCGCTCCGCTTCATTCGGTAGTACCGCTGCATCGCTCTTCATTTCCCTTATCTTATCTATTTTCCCCGCTTTTATCGTTATAACATCGGGGTGTATTCCCTTTACTATCAGTTCATCTTTTCCGCAATTAAGCATAGCACACGCCGTCAGCTTCGCGGTCGTGTACCTTCCGCTCCCTCTGTTTCCTTCTATTAACAAAGCGTGATGACCGCTCCCCGCCCTTCCGGCTTCTATTACCCTCTTGCGACTTGTATCAAGATATTCTCCCGACATCATTTCTCTTCCCTTACATTCATTACAGCTTCTCAAATCTGTCTACGCTGAGCACGAATACCGTCGCTCCGCCAACCGTTACTTCTATCGGAAAATTTGCGTGACTTTCCACTCCGTACGCCATATTCGATACCATCTGTTTTCTCTTTTTACTGCATTTCCCTATTATCTCTATCGCTTTATCTACCTGCTCGTCATCAATTCCAACCAAAAAAGTTGTATTCCCCGACATCAAAAATCCGCCCGTCGTTGCAAGCTTAGTAGCGGAAAATCCCTCATTCATAAGTCCGGAAGCTACAGCCGAGCTGTCGTCGCTCGATACTATCGCTAATATCATTTTCATTTTTCGCGCCTCCTTACAGACCTCTATTTTTATTTTAACATTTTTCTTCCCAAATTACTATACATTTTTTACTTATTTTTCAAACTTCTCTTCTTCTCCGTAAATTATCTCAAGATTCCTGCGCATTACCCTCTCTCCTCTGTATCCATACGCTTTCCTGCAAAGCAGTTCACGGTAATTTTCAAAGGTTACTTTCGGGTCCTTTCTGCGCAAAGCTTCAGACATTCCCGCATCTTTTGCTCCTGCTCTTTCTCTGTTCTTCGGACACGCTTCTATACACTCATCGCATCCCCATACCTTTCCGCATGCTCGGAGCAGCTCCTTTTCTTCTTCAGCTAACTCCCCTTTTCTCTGAGTTACTCCCGAAAGACACCTGCTCATATCCCTTCCGTTTTCTCCGAGTACTCCCGCAGGACACCCTCTTATACACGCTCCGCACCCGTCACAAAGCTTCTCACTTGGCTTCTCGTTACACTCAAGCTTTAAGCTCGTTACTATCTCTCCTATAAAAATTCTCATTCCGTATTTTTTATGTATCAGAAGTCCGTTTTTGCCCACGTCACCGAGTCCTGCAAGTACCCCTGCTCTGCGCTCATCAATAGGGGAATTGTCCACAAATGCTTCAAAGCTCTCCTCCGGGTAAATCTTTTCAAGCTCATTTTTCAGCTTTTCAAGTATATTCCCTACGATAATGTGGTAGTCGTCAAACACGGCGTATTCCGCGACGTTGCGCTCCTTTATTCCCTCTTCACCGCCGTATGCAAAAACTCCGACTATTACACTCTCTGCGTTTTCGGGTATTCTTCTCATACCGCTGCATTTTAAAAGCGGCAAAACATCGCTGTAGTGGCAAATTCCCACATCGGAAAATCCGCACTCCTTCGCCAGTTTAAATATCCTATCCTCTGTTTTAGACATTACTACCTCTCCGTTTATTCTTCCTTACACCTAAATTTTATATTAATATCCACACCAATGCAAGTATCAATTTTGAATCCGCTTTTTCGCGCATCAAAACCAGTATGAGAAGTACCACAACAAGCTTCTCTTCGTCAATCGCAAGATTTTTAAGCAGCCCTTGAAGTCCTTGCGCAATGCCGCTTGAGGACCCTATAACTACCTGCTTCTTACTCTCCTCCTTTACTGCCGCATTTTGCTTTTTCTCACTATTACCCTTCGAGCTTCCCTCTGTGCTTATCTTTTGTGTGCGCTCCCGCATCTCCCGTACTCTTTTCTCCGCATCGCTCTTCATTCTCTCAAGCTCTTCACCTGTATAGAAATTTTTCTGCCACATCAAAATAAACCACCGTCCAATATCCCCATCTCTTTTATGGTCGGAAGTACCCTTAGTATCTTAAGTATCTTTATCGCCTCGTCTACCTTTTTATTGTCCTTCAGGTGAGGCTTCAGCGCATTCAGCAGCGATATGTTTTTATCCTCTTCCTTCAGCTTCGAAAGCAGCATCATTATCTTGCCCATATCTATTCCGCCAAGTCCGTTTTCTTCACCGCTTTCTCCTGCCAATGACGCTAAAAGTCCGCTTAAAAGAGCATTACCGTTTTCATCCCGTGACGATTCCTCGGACTTTTTGCCCTCTTCGCCGCCGAGCCCCAAAAGTCCTGCTACTTCCCCCAGCTTTTTCATTCCTTCCTCGCTCGTAAGCAGCTCATTCAGCGCCATCGACAGATCTTCCATCTACTATTTACCCTCTTTCATTCTCTTTATCAGCTCTTTCACCTGCTCAGATGCCAATAACCTTTCCAGCGCTCCTTTATCATTCATTAACTTATTTATACTTTGAAATTGCCCGCTCTTTTCAAGGGTACTCTTTATCTCTCCGTTTTCTAATTTTTCCTTCAAAACATTCGGACTTATTCCCAACTTCTTGCTCGCCGCCAACAAAAACATCTGCTTCTGCGCCGGCGTCAAATTTAATCCATCACTCACTCTTTTCGCCTACTTTCACTTGTATATTTTTAGGAATCATTATATAATATGTTTCATTAAATACTTATGTCAAAACTCTTTTCTTTATTCTTTTGCATTTAAGGGGGACTTCCTTTGAGAGCCGTTGTTTTTTCTGATTCCCACGGTAATTTTTCTGCTTTGGAAAATGTCGTTTCAAAACATCTCGACGATACCGCTCTTTTTATTTTCCTCGGTGACGGACTGAGAGATACCGATGACCTGCTCTCCGTATACCCTCAAATTAATCTGCGCTGTGTTTGCGGTAACTGCGACTTTTTCCCCACCGCTCCCGATTTCGATGAGGTATCCTTCGGCGGAAAGCGCATCTTCTTTACCCACGGACACATCTTCGGAGTCAAAGAGTCCTACTCCCGCGCTATATCCCGCGCTAAAGCAGTCGGCGCGGACATTCTCCTTTTCGGACACACCCACACTCCCTATAACAGCTACGAAAACGACCTTTATATTATGAATCCGGGCTCCTTGCGCTCAGGTTCCTTCGGCAAAAAGACCTACGGTATCATTGATATCTCCCCATCGGGTATTCTCACCAACATCGTCGAAATATGATAAAACTCCCTTGCCTCTCAGCAAGGGAGTTCCTGTTTTTTATGTTAATTTTACTTTTCTCTTTTCCACATCGACGGCGCCGCAAGCATCAGCATCGGGAATATCTCAAGTCGTCCTATCAGCATATCAAGCGAAAGGACTATCTTGCTGAATATCGAAAAATCGGCAAAATTTCCCGTCGGACCCACCTGTCCCAATCCCGGACCGATATTGTTGAGCGTTGCCACCACAGCCGTTGCCGTCGTTTCAAAATCAAAATTATC
Organism: uncultured Oscillospiraceae bacterium; assembly: GCA_904502045.1. Taxonomy (GTDB): domain Bacteria; phylum Bacillota; class Clostridia; order Oscillospirales; family Ruminococcaceae; genus RGIG8367. The sequence goes on along the minus strand of CAJGEB010000025.1, from coordinate 5,686 downwards.
AAGCGATACCGCAAGGATAGACGCTCCGAATATCATTACGTACGCAGTCATAAATACCGTTACCTCTCTGACCGTACTCTCTTCCGTTACCTCGCCGTCTATCTTTATTATCTTAACACTTCTCGGATGTATCATCCGCTGTATCGTATTGCGGAAGGATTTCAGCAGTATAAGCAGTCGCGCCATCTTTATTCCACCCGCGGTGGATCCCGCGCACGCTCCGAGTATCATCAAAACAACAAGTAAGCATTTCGAAAACTCGGGCCACAAATTAAAATCAGTTGTAGCAAATCCCGTCGTTGTCATTATTGATGATACCTGAAAAAAGCCGTGCTTTAAGGCTTCTCCGACATTATCAAACATACTGAGTGTATTTATCGTTATCGCTGCTGTCGAAAATGCCGCTATTCCCAAATAGAGTCTGAGTTCCTGATTGAAAAGCGCTTGCTTTATCTTCCTTATCAAAAGAAGATAAAATACGTTGAAATTTATTCCGAAAAGCAGCATAAATACGCCTATCACTATCTGTATATAGTCGCTGTCGTATGCTCCGATGCTTGCATTCTTTACCGAAAATCCGCCGGTTCCCGCCGTCGAAAAAGCATGACACACACTTTCAAACACCGGCATTCCGCCCGCTATCAGCATTATCATTTCAAGCACCGTCAGCGCTATGTATATTTTATACAAAAGCAGTGCGGTACTCCTTATCTTCGGCACAAGCTTTCCCACTATCGGTCCGGGGCTTTCCGCTCGCAGTATTCTGAGGGAGCCTTTCGTCTTTTCCTTCGGCGATATCGCAAGTAAAAATACTATCGCTCCCATTCCGCCCAGCCAGTTAGTAAAGCTTCGCCAATAAAGCAGGCTCCTCGGCATTGCTTCTACATCCCGCAATATACTTGCTCCCGTAGTTGTAAAGCCCGACACCGTTTCAAATATACAGTCAATATAATTCGGTATCGCTCCGATTATAAAAAACGGCAACGCTCCGAAAAGCGACATACTTATCCAAGAAAGCGCTACTATTACAAAGCCTTCTCGCGTGTATATCGTTCTCTCTTCGACTTTTACCCTCGAAAGTCCAACGCTCACAAGTACAAGTGCCGCTACCGTTACCGCAAAACCTATCGCCGAATACCATTCGCAAAACACAAGCGATAAAATCAGTGCCGGTATCATAAACAGCCACTCGACCCGCAATGCCTGCCCAACATAGTTCCCTATTATCCGTATATTCATTATACTTACTACCTCTTAAGCCTCTTTCGTTTCATCCGCAAAGATATCATTAAGGTCATATATAGTCCTTTCGGCATTCGTGACCACTACAACTATATCCTTTTCCTCTATGGTATCGCTGCCCTTCGGTATGATCACCTTGCCCCTTCTGTTTATGCAGGCTATCAGTATGTCCTCTTTCAGCTTCAGCTTCATCAGCGGAATCCCCAGATTCCTCGTGGTTCCCACCGCTTCAAATTCAAGCGCTTCCGCCTTTTCGTCAACTATTCTGTGAAGCGTTCTTACCGCTCCGCCGCTGGTGTTCCCCATCGCTCTTACATACCTTATTATTTCGTGCGCCGTCAGCTGCTTCGGACTCACTACGCTTCCGATTCCTCTGTCCTTGAACAGATGGCTGTACTCGGTACGGTTTATTTTGGTTATCGTTTTAGGGGCTCCTATATAATCCGCAAACATCGAAATTATCAGATTTTCCTCGTCGAAGTCCGTCAAGGTTATTACCGCATCCGTACTCTTTATTCCTTCTTCTATCAAAAGCTCCTGCTTGGAACCGTCTCCGTTTATTATTATGGCTCCCGGAAGCTTCTCTGCAAGCTCTATACATCTCGCTTCGTCTTTTTCTACTATCTTTACCGCTACTCCGCTTCCTATCAGGTCCTCACTCAGATATTCCGCTATCCTTCCGCCGCCTATCATCATTACGCTGTGTATCTTATAATTCGTTTCCTTCAAATTCTTCAGCATTATCGCAAGCGAGCTCCTCGGTGCCGTTACCGTTATTTTATCCCCTGCTCTTAATGTAAAGTTTCCGTTCGGTATGTATACCTTTTCCTCCCTCTCTACTGCACACACAAGCGCTCTCGTTTTAAATACCTCATGTATCTGGTCAAGCTGTTTATTCGCAAGCGCACTTTCCTCGCCTACCTTCAGCTCCACCAGCTCGACTCTTCCCTTCGCAAAGGAATCCCTCTTCAAAAAGGACGGAAACTGTATAAGTCTGAATATTTCCCGCGCCGCCGCAAGCTCCGGATTTATCGTCATCGAAAGTCCGAACTCCTCGCGCAAAAACTGTACCTGCTCGATATATTCCGGATTTCTCACCCTCGATATAGTATGCTTACACCCAAGCTTCCTCGCAAGCACGCAGCAGAGCAGATTTATCTCGTCAGAGGATGTCGCCGCTATTACAAGGTCGCTCGTTTCAACTCCCGCCTTTTTCTGCGCCTCAAGACTCGCTGCATTTCCGTTTACCACCATTACGTCAAGAGTATCAAGCACTTCCTGAAGTACCTGCGGATTACTGTCTATTACTACTATATCATGTCCCTCTTTGGACAGCTGCTCACTTAAAGTATATCCCACTTTACCGTCTCCGGCTATTACTATCTTCATTGTTCGGACTCCTTTCTCCTCGTTCTCCTTGCCGATATAATACCACTTTATTCTCCGTTGCGCAATATTCCTTACCAATCTATTTTTCTCTTATATTATCAAAAAACAACTTTAACTGCTTTTCGCACTCCTCAGATAACACTCCGCTCTTTATCGCCGGACGGCTCCAAAAACCAAACTCAAATAAATTTATATGCCCTCCGCAGCAGCCGTACTTTTCATCCGCCGCTCCGTAAACTACCCTTTTCAGCCTCGCATTAAGGGCTGCTCCCGCGCACATCGGACACGGCTCAAGTGTTACATAAAGCTCACACTCCGAAAGCCGCCAATCACCTATCCTCCTGCACGCCTCCTCTATTGCTATTATCTCTGCATGCAGCGTTGCTCCTTTATCCGTTTCCCGTCGGTTATACCCTTCTCCGACTATCTCTCCTCCGCAGACGACAACTGCTCCGACAGGCGCTTCTCCAAGCTCCCCCGCAATATCGGCGAGCTCAAGCGCCCTTCTCATATATCTCTCGTCTTTTTCGCTCATTCTCTCACTTCCCCACGCTTACTGTTCTATCGGCATTATACCACACATTCCCCCCTCATTAAAACCGCTATATTCAACAAAAAAGCTCCGACTTTTTCGTTCGGAGCCTTTTTCCTTATTTATGTATATCAATATTCAGCTTTTTCATTAGCTTCGGTAATTTGAATTTCCGGCACAACAGCATCCCTACCGTCGCCTCTATTTATCTTCTTTCAAACTCACTTTATTCCCATCTTTTCAAATACTCCGAGCTTCGAAAGCGCAAGGCGTATTACAGGCGCTATCGCTGTCGCTGCAATTATCGCTATTACCGCATTTATTCCCGATGTGACCATTCTCGTCGAGCACGATACTATTGCCGCTCCGACGTTACTTCCTGCAAGCACAAGCTCCACTACGCTTCTTCCTATATTAAGCACAAAATATGCTGCTGCTCCCAATGTGGCTCCGACAGCATTGAATACCACACTCTTTCCGCATCTTCCGCCCATGTGTGATACCGCTCCGCAGACAAACGCCATTATAAAGAAAAATACCAGTGTAAAGGGTGATGTTGCTACAAACATCGGATCAGTCAGGTCAAATATAAACGAACCGATTCCCGCTGCAAGTCCGCCGCGCCATCCGCCGAACAACATTCCCGCCATCAAGCAGAATATATTTCCTATTTTAAGCATTGTTGCTCCTGCAGGCGTCGGTATTTTTATGTTGAAGAAAAACGTAGTCGCGAAGCATACCGCCGCCATCAGTCCGATTACCACCACATTGTACGTTATCTTATCTCTCTTTTTCATACTCATTTCTATCTGCCTCTCTTTCTTCTGTATCTATAATTTTACTCAGACTCCACCCAATTTCAAATTTGCCTTATTGTATTTATCTTTTTATCTTTTTGGCTATTCCTCACAATTCGGCACGGTATTGCACTCCCAAACTTCTCCTTTTTTCACATACTATTTTCATTTTTTTCTCCCCGCTTTTTCTATTATAATATTTTCCACAATTTTGCACATTTTATATTTATCTATATTGTTAAATAAGTAGAATCGCCGCTCAGTCATTTTAAATTTTCCTCCTGCTCCTCCTTAACTTTTTTTTATTTTTTTACTTTTTTTCTTTTCATTTTTTCATCTTTTCTTCCTCTGTACTATTGCAAATTTTTTCCCTTTGTTATAAAATATTATTAGTTTTAATTTTAACAATCTTTTTTGAAAGGAATATGTATATGAACGCACTTAACAAGAAAAGTATCGAGGATATTTCCGTATCCGGCAAGCGCGTACTCGTACGCTGCGATTTCAACGTTCCCCTCAAGGACGGCGTTATCACCAACGACAAAAGAATTAAGGAGTCCCTTAAAACTATCTCTTACCTCGTTGATAACGGCGCAAAAGTAATTCTTTGCTCCCACCTCGGTCGTCCCAAGGATGGTCCTGATCCTCAGTTCTCTCTCGCTCCCGTTGCCGTTCGTCTTTCCGAACTGCTCGGCAAGCCCGTTAAGATGGCTAAGGATGTTGTTGGTCCCGACGCTGTTGCTGTCAGCGCTTCCTTAAAGGACGGCGAGATCGCTCTCATCGAAAACGTTCGCTTCGAAAAGGGCGAAACTAAAAACGATCCCGAACTCTCCAAGAAATTTGCGGCTCTTGCCGATATCTTTGTTAACGATGCTTTCGGTTCCGCACACAGAGCTCACTCCTCTACTGCCGGTGTTGCAGACCATCTTCCCGCTGTTTGCGGCTACCTCATTCAGAAAGAGATCAGTGTTATGGGCGGCGCTCTTGCTAATCCCAAGCGTCCTTTCGTTTCCATCCTCGGCGGTGCTAAGGTTTCCGATAAGATCGGTGTTATCAACAATCTCCTTGAGAAAGTCGATACCCTCATCATCGGCGGCGGTATGGCTTACACCTTCATTGCTGCCAAGGGCTACAATATCGGTTCCTCTCTCTGCGAGGTCGATAAAATAGAGCTCGCTCGCGAGATATTCAAAAAGGCCGAAGAGAAAAAGGTTAACCTCCTTATCCCCGTTGATAACGTTGTTGCTGATAAGTACGATGAAAACGCTAACTTCCAGACCATTGACTCCGATAACATTCCCGACGGTTGGATGGGACTCGATATCGGTCCTCGTACTGCCGAGATTTTCGCTGAGGCTGTTTCTTCTGCCGGAACTGTAATTTGGAACGGTCCTATGGGTGTTTCCGAATGGGCTAACTTCGCAAACGGTACTATCGCCGTTGCTAAAGCAGTTGCCGACAGCGGTGCCATCTCCATCATCGGCGGAGGAGATTCCGCAGCTGCCGTCATCAAACTCGGTTTCGCCGACAAAATGACTCACATCTCCACCGGCGGAGGCGCTTCTCTTGAATTCCTCGAAGGTATCGAGCTTCCCGGCATCGCCTGCCTCAACGATAAGTAACTAATTTATCAGCTTGCAGCGATCCTGCAAGCTGTTTTTCTGATAATACTTTTGAAAGGACTATTTCCAATGAATAAAGCTTTAAGAAAAGCCGTTATTGCCGG
>CAJGEB010000024.1 GCA_904502045.1 uncultured Oscillospiraceae bacterium | reverse complement strand
TATGTAAAAGCGGCAGGATACAATATCTTTGTAATCGAGGACGACTGCGAGGCCGCTTCCCGATTGATACTTTTAAAGCTGCGCTCCCTCATTCTGAAAAACGGCTGCTCAACCATAAGCTGCTACTGTCCCATCTCAAACTTCAAACGCCTTGAGCATCTGCTGATACCCTCGGAAAAGGTAGCCTTCCTAACCGTTAAAAAAGGGCACTCCATCTCCGTTACTCCCGACAAAACGATACATACCAAGCGTTTTTACGACCTCGAAGCTCTCGCAAAAAAACGCGGACGGCTATCGTTATCACGCAAGATATCAGCTTATCTTATCGAAAAAGCATCCCTTCAGCTCGCCGATGCCTACAAAGCTCACATGCGGCTCGAAGCCATCTACGGTGCCGCTACCGATTATTCGGTCGTGGACTCTCGCACCGAGGAGCTCATCCGAAAAATCAGTAAATATTTTGAATAAATAAGGGGTTCCGAAACACCCGTTTCGGAACCCCTTGTTTTTATCTGCCGCGTATATTACTTCTGAAGTTTCTTCTCGTTTTATAATATTGAGTCTGGTTCTTGACGTTGCGCACAAGCTCTCTGCCGAAAAATATCAGCAGATTTATAATCGCTGCTATTATTCCTGCCCTCTCGCTCCATGAGCCCATAATAAACGCCACAACATATATCACTGCATCCACGCACGCAATGTACTTTGCTTTTATCGGTATCATAAAAAACAGCCTTATCTCCTCATCCGGAGAGATTATCGCAAATGCAAAAAACAACGACAGATGCAAAAATTCATTACCCGCAAATCCCGTTATCATTCCCGCGGCTATCGTAAGGACTGTTCCCAAAAAATAATATACATTAAATTTAAAGGTTCCCCACGCACGCTCAAGATAGCTTCCTATCAAAAAAGAAAAATACAAGCTGAATACTATCCCTACCTCAGAGGCGCTCGGCGGCATGAATATGAAGCTCAATACTCTCCACACCTCGCCCTTAAGTATAAGGTCGCGGCTGAAATAAAGATACTGTGTAACAAAAAGCTCGGGTACTACCAAATCGCACACGAATACCGCAAACTGCGTTATTACTATAAATATCATCAGATTCGGTATCGCAAGTCTTCCGAATTTCCTCTCAAGCTTATAAAAATTCATTTTCCACTCTACCTTTTTTATCAGATTTCTGTTATAATGATTATACTATTCCCCCATTACCTTGTCAACAAATCGGTAAATTTATAATTTTTTTAATATTTTCCAAAAAAATACTTGCATTATAAAATACGATGTGGTAATATATATTGGCATTTATGTGCCGTTGTTTATTCAACGGGGGTTAATGCGATTGCCAAACGGCGAAAACATTAAAGCGGACAGTCCTCTGTCGCTTCTTTGATGCGAGTATGAATGTCTGAATTTTTTTAAGGAGGAAGTATCAATGGATGCTTTGAAACTCATCGCTCAGGATTCTTTAAAAGAGAATGCTCCTGTAGCAAACGTAGGTGACACCGTCAGAGTCTACGTAAAAATCAAAGAAGGCGACAGAGAAAGAGTTCAGACCTTTGAAGGAACTTTGATCGCTAAAAAACACGGAGGCGTTTCCGAAACCTTTACCGTACGCCGCGTAGCCCATGGCTGCGGTGTCGAGAGAGTTTTCCCGCTGCACTCTCCCAATGTCGATAAAGTTGAAGTAATCAGAAGCGGTAAAGTACGCAGAGGAAAGCTTTATTATCTGCGCGGAAGATCCGGTAAGGCCGCAAAGGTTAAAAGTAAAATTCAATAGCGTCGAAAAAGGGACTGTGGGACTTGCGGCTTCGCCGTGTCCGGTCCCTTTTAAATTATCTGATTTTATTTGAAGGGCGGTACTCCCAATGAATAATCGTTCCGTTAAAAAAATCAACACCGCTAAAACTCTTTACTCTTGCCTCGGTGTTATCATTGCCGCTTTCGTTGCTGCGGTACTGCTTTTTTCCTTCTTTTTCGTTATCGCAGAGGTTAACGGCAGTTCAATGTTCCCCACCCTCAAGGACGGAGAAAAACTGCTCGTTTCAAAAATATCCTCCGACTACCAATACGGCGATATCGTAGTTATCTCTAAGCCCGATTCCGAGACGCCTCTTATCAAGAGAATAATTGCTACCGAAAATCAAGAGGTCTATATCAATTTCGATACCGGCGAGGTCTTCGTCGATAGCGTATTGCTCGATGAACCCTACATCTTCCAGCCCACAAATCTTTCCGGTGATGTTAAATTCCCCGTAACCGTACCCGATAATTCCGTCTTTGTTCTCGGCGATAACCGCAACGATTCCAATGACAGCAGATACATCGACATCGGTATGATAGACGTAAGGTGGATCGTTGGTAAGGCTCATCTCCGCATCCTTCCTCTTAACAAGTTCGGTATCCTTAACTGATTTTGCCGCACCTCCCTCTTGTTTCGGTCCTCTTTATCCTACTTCCCTGCTTCTCTCTGCATTCGGCGATCCGCCCCGGAAGCTCTGCTTCCGGTCGGAGCTTTAGCTCCGAGGCGGCGCAGCCGCCGGCGGATCGCCGGCAGTTTCAGATAAGCCACCGAAACAAGAGTATAAAATCCCGCAAAAGAAAGGAAGCTTTTGTTCTACAAAAGCAAATGGTTATAAAAAGATGGAACAGGTTTCTGTACAATGGTTTCCGGGCCACATGGCTAAAACCCGAAGACTTATTCAGGAAAACTTATATTTAGTAGATGCTATAATAGAAATGCGCGATGCAAGAATACCGCAGAGCAGCCGCAATCCTGAGCTCAGCCGTCTTATCGGTAAAAAGCCGCGGCTTGTACTGCTTAACAAAAGCGATGCTGCCGATCCGAGCGTTACAGCGCAGTGGCTTAATTTTCTCAAAAATATAGGAGTGCCTGCACTTGCCGCCGACTGCAAAAGCGGAAAGGGATTGCAAAAGGTAATACCTGCCGTAAAGGAGCTTCTCAGCGATGAGATAAAACGCCGCGCAGAAAAAGGAATGTCGGGTAAACCGATACGGCTGATGGTGGTGGGAATACCCAACTGCGGCAAATCTTCATTTATAAACAGAATGTCGGGAAGCCGCAAAGCCAAGGTCGAGGACAGACCGGGAGTTACGAGAGGAAAGCAGTGGGTAAACCTTGAAAACGGAATCTCTCTGCTTGATATGCCGGGAGTACTTTGGCCTAAATTTGAAGATAAAACAGTAGGGGAACGACTTGCGTTTACAGGAGCGGTAAAGGACGATATTATGGATGTTCAGTCGCTCGCTATGCGGCTGGGTTCGATTTTGCGCGCTGAATATTCCCAGCTGCTTTGCGCGAGATATAACCTTACTCCCGAATTGATAAACGAGTGCGATGAAGCGGGACTCATTGAGCTTATCGCTAAAAAAAGGGGAATGCTGCTTTCGGGCGGAGAAATAGATACCGAACGCGCATCAATAATGCTGCTTGACGAGTTTAGAAGCGGTAAGCTCGGAAGGATATCGCTTGAAGCTCCCGAAAAGGCTGAAAGGAGCGAGCAGGAATGACACTGTACGAGTTTGATGCAAGCTACCCCTGCAATGTAATCTGCGGAACGGATGAAGCCGGCCGCGGTCCTCTTGCGGGACCCGTTTTTGCCGCAGCAGTAATCCTCGACAAAAATAATATTATTGAGGGAATAAACGACTCCAAAAAGCTCTCTGAGAAAAAAAGAGAGGAAATATACGAAAAAATAAAGGAATCGGCTGTTGCTTACTGCGTGGCGTATGTTGATGAAAAAGAAATTGACGAAATAAATATATTGAACGCCTCGATGCTGGCTATGCGCAAGGCGGTTTTGGGACTCGGTATCACGCCCGACATGGTTTTGGTGGACGGCAACCGCACTCCCGACCTTGATGCCATTCCTGCCGAATCGGTAGTTAAGGGGGACGCAAAATCCGCAAGTATCGCCGCTGCGTCGATTCTTGCCAAGGTGGAGCGTGACCGTTTTATGCTACGTCTTCACGAAGAGTACCCCATGTACCGTTTTGATAAGCACAAGGGATACCCCACAAAGCTGCATTATGAAGCTATCGCAAAATACGGTATTACAGACGCCCACAGAAAGACTTTTCTGAAAAATATTCTTTAAGGAGTTTTGAGATGAGTACCTTCACCCAAACAGGCTACTGCGGTGAGGATTTCGTCGCAAAGTACCTTTCCTCGCAGGGCTACGAGATAGTCCGCCGAAATTACCACTGTGTTTACGGCGAGATTGATATTATTGCAAAAGAGGGTAATTTTATCGTATTTGTTGAGGTGAAGGTGCGCAAAAAAGGTTCCCTTGTGTCCCCTCTCGAATCGGTCAGCCGCTCCAAGAAAGCGAAAATAATAAAAAGTGCGGTAAAATATATGACCGAAAACGGTTGGAACCTCCAGCCGCGCTTTGATATATTTGCACTTGAAATAGAAAATTCGGGTAACTTTGAAACTCCCGAATTTGAGCATTTTAAAAACGCCTTTACCGCCGACGGTATGGGACTTTATGTATAGTCGCAGCATTTGCCGCGACATTTCTTCAGTGCTTCGAGGGTTTAAAAGTCGAACACACGGTATCGGAGCTGCAGCATGCGTGAGCGGGACCGACTTTAATTTCCTCCGCTGTACATTTGCATCCGCTTTTGTTGTAAATACAATTCTCTACCTTGCATACTATACCGCTCAAACAGTCGCGGTCACAGGCTTTGTTTTCGTTCATAACCATCGTTCTCCCTGAAAATTTTCGCCGGAGCTTTTGCTCCGACTGATATTATTATTCTCCGCGCATCTCGTTTTATACTGACCGTTTCACGAAAGGAGTCGATACATTTTGTCCCTTTTTGTCATTGGCGACCTGCATCTTTCCCTTTGTGCCGATAAAAAGATGGATGTTTTTCGCGGTTGGGAAAATTACACCGAAAGAATTGTATTAAACTGGAAAAATACCGTGACCGACTCCGATTCGGTGATACTTCTCGGCGACATCTCTTGGGGAATGACTCTCGATGAAGCGCTTGAGGACTTTTCCCTAATAAACTCACTGCCGGGTAAAAAATATATCGTCAAGGGCAACCACGACTACTGGTGGTCCACCCAAAGAAAAATCGAAAACTTTTTTGAGCAGCATAATCTTTCTTCTTTTTCGATACTCCACAACAGTGCCGTTTTGTACGACGGTGTGGGAATCTGCGCCACTCGCGGCTGGACTCCCGAGGATTCAAGCGCACAGGATAAAAAAATAATTGCGCGCGAGGCTATGCGTATGTCCGCCTCGATAGCCGCCGCCGAAAAGCTCGGAGCCGAAGAAAAAATCGCATTTCTCCACTACCCGCCGGTGTATCAGGATATAATCTGCGGCGAAATTTTAGAGGTACTGAATTCCCGCGGAATCAAAAAATGCTACTACGGCCACATTCACTCAGAGGGCTGTAAATTCGCAATAGAGGGTAATTTTCTCGGTATCGACTTCAAACTCGTCTCCGCAGACCGCCTCGGGTTTACCCCTTTTAAAGTACTTTAACTCCCCATTTTCGATTTTTTTAGTTTTTTATTTACTTAATTTAAAAAAATAATAAAAAAGTATGGCATTTTAATAATTCTTATGCTATAATCGTTTAGTTAAGATTATTCGCCAAAACAGGAGGAAAATTCGCAATGAGTCTAAAATCAGTAAACAAAATCGAAACCAACAAATATGAGCTTATCGTAACGGTAGGCGCCGACGAATTTGAAGCCGCAGTAGAAAAGGCTTACAAGAAAAATGTCGGAAAAATAAATGTGCAGGGATTCAGAAAGGGTAAGGCTCCCCGCCGTTTCATCGAGAAAATATACGGCGAAAACGTTTTCTATGAGGACGCTGTAAACGATTCCTATCCCGACGCATACGCCAAAGCTCTTGAAGAAGCCGACATCACTCCGGTGGACCGCGCTGATATTGAGGTTCTTTCGGTAAGCAAGGAAGGCTACGAGTTCAAGGCTACCGTTATCTCCAAACCCGAATGCGACATCGACGGCTACCTCAACATCGCCGCCGAGAAAATAATAAAGGACGTTACCGATGCTGACATCAACGAAGAGCTTGATAAGCTCCGCAACAGAAGCGCAAGAGTAGTTACCGTTTCCGACCGCGCTGCTATTAACGGCGATATGACCCTCATCGACTTTGAGGGATTCGTTGACGGTGTACCCTTCAACGGCGGAAAAGCCGAAAAGTACCACCTCACCCTCGGTTCCGGTTCCTTCATTCCCGGATTTGAGGATCAAATCATCGGACATAACCCCGGCGATGAATTCGACGTTAACGTAACCTTCCCCGAGGATTACCATGTTGACGATCTTAAGGGTAAGCCCAGCGTATTCAAAGTTAAGCTTCATGAGCTCAAGGCTCGCGATCTTCCCGTAGTAGACGACGAGTTTGCTAAGGACGTAAGCGAGTTTGATACCCTTGATGCTCTCAAAGAGGATCTCTCCAAGAAGATCAAAGAGAGATTTGATAATGCTGCTCAGCAGGAAGTTGAAACTAAGCTCATCAATACCATTACCGAGAACCTCAAGGCTGAGATTCCCGAAGTTATGTATGAAAACAAGATCAATGAGATGGTCTACGACTTTGAGCGCCGTCTGAATGCTCAGGGACTTAATATGCAGACCTACCTCGGATACACCGGCTCCGATATGGATACCTTCAGAAATTCCTTCCGCGAGCAAGCTGTAAATCAGGTTAAAATGAGACTTGCTCTCGAAACTATCGTTAAGAAGGAAAATATCACCGTTTCCGAAGAGGAGATCAATGCAGAATACGCTAAGATCGCCGATGCGTACAAGCTCTCTGTTGACGAGGTTAAAAAGTACATTCCCGTCGAGGAGATCTCTGCTGACGCTGCTGCTAACAAGGCAATCGACCTCGTTAAAGACAGCGCTGTAATCACCGAGAAAAAGGCTAAGGCTGCCAAGGCTCCCGCGAAGAAGGCTGCTCCTAAGGCTGCTGAGGAGAAATCCGGCGACGAGAAGCCCGCAGCAAAGGCTCCCGCAAAGAAGTCTACTGCTGCAAAGAGCACCGCTGCCAAAGCTGACGGTGAGAAGGCTCCCGCAAAAAAGACTGCTGCAAAATCCACTAAGGCTGCCGACGGCGAAGCGGCTCCCAAAGCTAAAAAAACTACCGCTAAAACCGAAAAAGCCGAATAATTTTTCTTGATCGGCACTAAACTATTTAAAAACGAGTTATTGGAGGCATTCATATGAGTCTGGTACCGATGGTCGTAGAGCAGACTAACCGTGGCGAACGCTCTTACGATATCTTTTCAAGATTGCTCAACGACAGAATTATCGTTCTGAGCGAAGAGATCAACGATGTTACCGCAAGTCTTGTGGTCGCACAGCTGCTTTATTTGGAGGGTCAGGATCCCGAAAAGGACATCCACCTTTATATAAACAGTCCCGGCGGCTCCGTTACTGCGGGTATGGCTATATATGATACTATGCAGTACATCAAACCCGACGTTTCCACCATCTGTGTGGGTATGGCTGCTTCCATGGGCGCGTTTCTTCTTTCTTCCGGCGCTAAGGGTAAACGCTTTGCTCTCCCCAACAGCGAGATTATGATCCATCAGCCTCTCGGCGGTATGCAGGGTCAGGCAAGCGATATCAAGATCCACGCCGACAGAATACTTAAAATGAGGACCCGCCTTAACCTCATCCTTTCTCAAAATACCGGTAAGCCGCTCGCTACCATTGAGCTGGATACCGAAAGAGATAACTTTATGATGGCCGATGAAGCTGCAGAGTACGGACTCATTGACAAGGTCATCTCTCACAGATAATTAATCTTTTTACGGAGGACGGTTATGTCTAAAAATAATGACGATAAGCTCTTGATATGCTCTTTTTGCGGTAAAACTCAGGATCAGGTTTCAAAAATGATAGCCGGTCCCGGCGTGTGTATTTGTAATGAGTGCGTTGAGCTTTGTACCAGCATAGTCGATGGCGATGTTGCTCATATTAAAAAGCGTCCTCCCGTAAAAGAGGATGTTGAGATTCCCGTTCTTAAGCCTATGGAGATAAAACAGCGCTTGGATGAGTATGTCATAGGGCAGGACAGTGCTAAGATCAGTCTTGCGGTAGCGGTTTATAACCACTACAAAAGAATATATTTCGGCGCAGATGACGATGTGGAGATCCAAAAAAGCAACGTTCTGCTGCTGGGTCCTACCGGCGTGGGTAAAACCTACCTCGCACAGACTCTTGCTTCCATTCTTAATGTTCCTCTTGCCATCGCCGACGCTACCACTCTTACCGAGGCAGGTTATGTCGGTGAGGACGTTGAAAATATTCTCCTTCGCCTTATCCAAGCCGCAGATTTCGATATCGAACGCGCTGAACACGGAATCATCTACATAGATGAGATCGATAAAATATCACGCAAATCCGAAAACGTTTCTATTACAAGAGATGTAAGCGGTGAAGGAGTTCAGCAAGCACTCCTTAAAATTCTTGAAGGTACCGTTGCTAACGTTCCTCCTACCGGCGGACGCAAACATCCCCAGCAGGAGTTCATTCAGATCGATACCTCCAACATATTATTCATTTGCGGCGGAGCTTTCGAAGGTATTGATAAAATTATAGAAAAACGCGTCGATAAATCCTCTATCGGATTCGGTTCCAATATACGCGATCCGCAGTCCAAAGAGATGGACGCTCTTCTCAAGCAGGTTACTCCTCACGATCTCGTTAAACACGGTCTTATTCCCGAGCTCGTCGGCAGAATACCCGTAATTTCGGTTTTGAGTCCTCTCGACACCGATATGCTTATCAATATCCTCTCTAAACCCAAAAATTCCCTTATTAAGCAGTACCAAAAACTCTTTGAGCTCGACGGTATTAAACTCGAATTCACCGACGGCGCTCTCAAGGAAATCGCTAATAAGGCTATCGAACGCAAAACCGGAGCAAGAGGTCTTCGTTCAATTATGGAGGAATCCCTCGCTAATCTTATGTTTGAGGCTCCCTCTGACTATAAGCTCGAGAAAATCTCCATTAACGCTACCTGCATCACCGATAATCAGCCGCCGGCATTCTATTACAACGAAAACAAACAGCCGACTCAACTGCTTATTTCTGCAGGTTCCTCCGGCTCCAAATCAAAACGTTCAGCAGATTCTCATTCTTGATCCCAACCCTCCGTACTTTTTGGCTGCGGAGGGTTTTTTTGTTAAATTTGTAATAATAAATATATAGATTTTTCTTCCCCGCTATTGTATAATACCTTTGTACTTCCCTTCTGCGCGCCGCATAAATTCTTTCGGCTTTGCCGAAAGTTTGCAGGCATAGCCTGCAAAGCGGCGTAGCCGCAATTTATGCGGCGCGCGTACAGGTGCGTACAAACTTAATCTCCGGAAAGGATAAAGCTTATGAGCCAGATAAATCAAAATGACGATAATATAGAGATAAACACAAAAGGTAAAGAAAAAGAATTGAAGCAGATGCCTGCTATTGCCCTGAGAGGAATCGTAATGTTTCCGAAGATGGTGTTTAATTTTGATGTAGGCAGAAAGAAATCGATACTTGCGCTTAACGAGGTAATGAAGAAGGAGCACAAGATATTTCTTGTTGCGCAGAAAAATATTTCAAACAACGAGCCGGAACCTAAGGATCTGTACGATATCGGTGTAGTGGCGGAAGTAAAGCAGATAATGCGTACGACGGGAGATACGGTGAGGGTGCTTGTTGAAGGACTTTACCGTGCAAAAGCAGTAGACTACATAAGCGATTCCCCCTACCTCATAGCTATGACTGAAGAGATGCCGGTTAAGAAGCTGCGGATAGAAAAGAGTGTACTGTGCGACGCCCTTATGAGAACGGTAAAGGCTCTTGTTGAGGAATACTGCGAGCTTATGCCAAAAATGCCGAAAGAGCTTATACTTAATATAATTTCGGTGGATGACCCCAATACTTTGGTGGAGCTTGTAGCAGGTAACCTTAACTTTACCGTTGAGGATAAGCAAAAACTACTGAATGAATCAAATATAATCAAGCGTCTTGAGCGTCTGAATGCTATACTTGAAAATGAAAACTCCATTTTGTCGGTCGAAAGGGAAATATACGACAAGGTCAAGGAACAGATAGACCGTAATCAGCGGGAAT
>CAJGEB010000023.1 GCA_904502045.1 uncultured Oscillospiraceae bacterium | reverse complement strand
TAACGTCGTTTCCGACCATAAGACATTCCGAGGGAGATAGTCCGAGAGCGGATAATATCGAGGTGTAATAGTTAGGGTTAGGTTTGCAGTAACGGCTGTTTTCGTAGGTAGTATAAAAATCGAAGTCCTCAGGAGGAAGGCCTGTCCACCTCAATCGGTTTTCGGTAGCTATGGCGGGGAATATGGGATTTGTCGCAAGGACAATGCGAAATCCGCGCTTTTTGAGATTTTGCACCGTTTCAGCCGCAGCCTCGTTGTAGCCGCAAACAGATTTTATTTTATTAAACTCGTACCTATAAAATTCATCAAAATACTTTTTGTCATCAAGAATTTTTTCACCTTGAAGAGCTACAGCGGTATCCCAAAACACTTCTTCGTTGTTTTTTTCGCCGTTATTTTTAATCATAGCCGCGGTACCACGCCATATCGTTTCAACAAGTGACTTTGGCTCATACCCTATTTGTGCAAGTTTTGATGAAAGCCTTTTGAGGTACTCTTTGGTAAATACTTCAAGGTCCATCGGGAGTAAGGTTCCGTCAAGATCGAATAAAACGGTGGTTATCGGCATAGTAGGGCTCCTTTAACAAAAATACTATTTAATATTTTAACATAACAAAAACAAAAAAGCTACGAACTTCACAAGAAATTCGCAGCTTTTTAAAATTAGTTAACGATTAATATTTTTTACGAGCGACATAAGAGGTGTGGAGATCGTGGTGAGCCTTATGTCCGCCGATTCCGTCGTACCACTCGCTGTAAAGAGTCTTTACAACGGGGGACTCATGCGACATACGGATAGCCATAGCGCTGTCCTGATCGTAGAGAGCCTTGGCGCGAACGGACTTGAGGTCTACGGTATCGCGAACGTACTGCGGGTGGATAGGCTGACCGCCGCCGTTTACGCATCCGCCGGGGCAACCCATGATCTCAACAAAGCCCCAACCGTTAGGATTACCGTTCTTGATTTGGTCCATAACTTCCTTAGCAGCAGCGGCGCCGGAAGCAACAGCGACCTTGAGTTCGGTTCCGCCTACGTTTACGCTGGCCTGCTTAAGACCTTCGGTTCCGCGTACTGCGGTGAGCTCAATAGGCTCGGAAGCACCGTTGAGCCATGCGTTAGCGGTACGAACAGCAGCTTCCATAACTCCGCCGGTAGCACCGAATATAACAGCAGCTCCGGTATCCTCACCGAGAGGATTATCAAACTCTTCGTCGGGAAGAGCAGTAAACTTGAGTCCTGCACGCTGGATCATCTTAGCGAGCTCGCGGGTGGTGAGAGCGACATCTACATCGGGAACTCCCGCAGCGTCTTCGTCGTCACGTCCGATCTCAAACTTTTTAGCGGTACAAGGCATAATGGATACGCTTACGATATCCTTGGGATCAATGCCCATCTTCTCAGCGTAGTAGGTCTTGATAACAGCACCCGCCATCTGTTGAGGAGATTTGCAGGTGGAGAGGTTTGCGATCATGTCGGGGTAGTAAAGCTCGCAGAACTTTACCCAACCGGGCGAGCAGGAGGTGATCATAGGAAGAACGCCGTTGTTCTTGATACGCTCAACAAGCTCGTTAGCTTCCTCAACGATAGTGAGGTCAGCAGCGAAGTCGGTATCAAATACCTTATCAAATCCGAGACGGCGGAGCGCAGCAACCATCTTACCCTCAACGTTGGTACCAATCGGCATACCGAAGCATTCACCGAGAGTAGCACGGATAGAGGGAGCGGTCTGCACAACAACGTGCTTAGAAGGATCAGCAAGAGCAGCCCAAACCTTATCGGTATCATCCTTTTCGGTAAGAGCGCCGGTAGGACATACAACGGTGCACTGTCCGCAGGAGATACAAGGAGTTTCGTTGAGGGAAACCTTGAAGGGAGAACCGATAGCAGTATCAATTCCGCGGTCGTTGGGACCGATAACGCTTACGAACTGCTCGTTACATGCAGCTACGCAGCGACGGCAAAGGATACACTTATTATTATCTCTTACGAGGTGAGGAGTAGAGGTATCGAGCTCGTACATCGGACGATATCCGTTGAAAGCTCCTGCATCTACGCCATACTCGTAGCAAAGATTCTGCAGCTCGCAGTTTGTGGAACGAGAGCAAGATAAGCACTTTTTCTCGTGGGTGGAAAGCATCAGTTCGAGGGTAGTCTTACGAGCCTTCTGAACTTTTGCGGTGTTGGTCTGGACCTCCATACCTTCAGCTACGGGATATACGCAAGCGGTAACGAGTCCGCGAGCTCCGGTAGCCTCAACAACGCAGATACGGCAAGCACCGATCTCGTTTTTCTCTTTCATATAACAGAGGGTGGGGATCTCAACTCCGGCTTTACGGGCAGCCTCTAAAATAGTGGAGCCCTTGGGTACGCTTACAGCAATACCGTTTACTTTAACATTTACCATTTCCATTATAATAGGCCCCTTTCTTACTTTTTGCTTATTGCTTTAAACTTACATGTACCGATGCAAGCGCCGCACTTTACGCACTTAGAAGCATCGATCTCATAAGAGGGAAGCTTGTGTCCGGGAGCAACGTAATCGGTCTTAACGATAGCGTTTGCGGGACAGCTTCTTGCGCACATACCGCATCCGATACATTTTTCCTTGTCGATGGTGAAGGTAAGGAGATCCTTACATACGCCTGCGGGACATTTCTTATCGGTAACGTGAGCAACGTATTCATCGCGGAAGAACTTGAGAGTAGCAAGTACGGGGTTGGGAGCGGTCTGGCCGAGTCCGCAGAGGGAGTTAGCCTTGATGTAGTTGCACAGCTCTTCCATTTTATCGAGATCCTCAAGGGTTCCCTTACCCTGAGTGATCTTATCAAGCATTTCAAGAAGTCTCTTTGTACCTACGCGGCAGGGAGTACATTTTCCGCAGGACTCGTCAACGGTAAACTCAAGGAAGAACTTAGCCATATCAACCATACAGCTGTCCTCGTCCATTACTATAAGTCCGCCGGAGCCCATCATACAACCCATAGCAACGAGGTTATCGTAGTCAACTTCGGTGTCCATGAGGGAGGCAGGAATACATCCGCCGGAAGGTCCACCGGTCTGAGCAGCCTTGAACTTCTTACCGTTAGGAATACCGCCGCCGATCTCTTCGATGATCTCACGCAGGGTGGTTCCCATCGGAATCTCAACAAGTCCGGTGTGCTCGATCTTTCCGCCGAGAGCAAATACCTTGGTTCCCTTGGATTTTTCGGTTCCCATCGAAGCAAACCACTCGGGACCACGGAGGATTATCTGAGGAATATTAGCGAAAGTCTCAACGTTATTCTCGGTAGTAGGAGAATTGTAAAGACCCTTAACTGCAGGATAGGGAGGACGGGGACGGGGCTCACCGCGGTTACCCTCGATAGAGGTCATAAGAGCGGTTTCCTCTCCGCAAACGAAAGCTCCTGCTCCAAGACGGATCTCCATATCGAAATCGAATCCGGAACCGAAGATGTTCTTGCCGAGGAGTCCTGCCTCGCGAGCCTGATCGATAGCGATCTGCAGACGGCGAACAGCGATGGGGTACTCAGCACGAACGTATACGTATCCGAGGGTAGCTCCGATAGCGTATCCTGCGATAGCCATAGCCTCGATTACACAGTGGGGGTCGCCCTCAAGAACGGAACGGTCCATGAAAGCTCCGGGGTCACCCTCGTCGGCGTTACATACAACGTACTTCTGAGGAGCCTTGTTGGGAGCGGTAAGAGCCCATTTGCGTCCTGTGGGGAATCCGCCGCCGCCTCTTCCGCGAAGACCGGAATCCGAAACGCACTTGATAACGTCGTCGGGAGTCATCTCGGTGAGTACCTTAGCAAGAGCAAGGTAACCGTCGTTGGCTATGTATTCATTGATATCTTCGGGATCTATAACACCGCAGTTACGCAAAGCAACACGAATCTGCTTTTTGTAAAAATCGGTTTCGTCAAGAGCCTTGATGGAGCCGTCTTCAGCTACGGTTTCTTTGTAGAGAAGTTCGGTTACGGGCTTTCCTTCTACAAGGTGCTCCTTAACGATTCTCGGAATATTGTTGACATCTACCATAGAGTAGAAGCAACCCTCAGGATAAACTATCATTATAGGACCGAGAGCGCAAAGGCCGAAACAACCGGTAAGAACTACCTTAACGTCCTTTTCGAGTCCGTTAGCCGCGATCTCGCTATTGAGTTTCTCAACTATTTGTTCGCTGTGGGAAGAGGTACATCCGGTACCGCCGCAAACAAGAACGTTGTATTTGCAGTCGGACTGAACGTTTGCCATAGCTTCCGCGCCTTTACGAAGAACGATGCTTTTTAAAGATTTGGCGCGCACAGCATTTAATTCTGCAACTGATTTCATTAGTGCTTCCTCCTATATTATTCTCTGTTGTATTAACGTTATACTAGTCCATATACTTTGCGAGTATGCCGTCGATGTCGTCTGCTGTAAGACGTCCGTAAACCTCGTCGTTTATTGTCAAAACGGGAGCGAGTCCGCAAGCGCCTATGCAGCGGCAGGCGACGAGAGAGAATTTGCCGTCGGGAGTACATTCGTCGGCACCGATACCGAGCTTCTCAGACAAAGCGTCCATAAGCTCTCCGGCTCCTTTAACGTAGCAAGCGGTTCCGAGACATACGGAAATGTTGTACTTGCCCTTAGGAGAGAGGGAGAACTGCGCGTAGAAGGTAGCTACGCCGAAAACCTTTTCAAGCGGAACTTCCATACCTTCAGCAATCATAGACTGTACTTCCATAGGAAGATAGCCGTAGATTTCCTGCGCTTCCTGCATTACTGCCATAAGACGACTTTTATCGTGCTTGTTAGCAGCGATCACAGCTTGAAGCTTCTTTTCCTGTTCGGGAGTGCCATTGAAAGGAAGTTTAGAAATTTTTTTCTGCATGAAATAATCTCCTTTGCTTTTTAATAAAGCTATTTATGCGCAGTCCGAAAAAGGACATACGCTATACGCCAAAATATAGTATAACACATTAAAATCGTTTTGGCTATACTATTTTACACTTTTTTTGATATTTTTTTAACAAAAACTCAGAAAAAAGAAGATAAATTGCGAAATCAAGCTGCCCCATAAGAAATTATAGCTTGAAGCGGAATAAAAAACAACGGATTAATTATGGAAAGAGAGGAAAACTCCCACACGGGAGCTCTCTGCTTTGGGTGAAAGGGTATTTGGCAAGTTATGGATAAATATGGCAGGAAAACTTGACAAAAGTGTGAACAGAACATATAATATAGGTTAACTACAAATATTTATGGAAAGAGTGAAAGTAAAATGAAAAAGATAGTAACAATTGCGCTTTGCGCGGTACTGCTTATCACTGCGTGTTTATTTGCAGGATGCGGTAAGAAAAATGAGAATGAGCTTGTTATGGCAACGAACGTAGCGTTCCCGCCGTACGAGTATTACGAGAACGGTAAGGCTACCGGAATCGACGTTGAGATCGCTGAGAAGATCGCTGCAGAGCTCGGAATGACTCTCAGAATTGAAGACGTTAAGTTTAACGCCATCATCGACGGAGTAAAGGGTGGCAAATACGACATAGGAATGGCAGGAATGACCGTAAAACCTGACCGTCTTGAGAACGTAAACTTCACCCAGAGCTATGCTAAAGGAGTTCAGGTTGTAATAGTAAAAGAGAATTCTCCGATTACAAGTGTTGACGATCTTCTTGCAGAAGGCGCTACATATAAAGTAGGCGTTCAGACTGCTACTACCGGTGATATCTATGCTACCGAGGATTGCGGTAAGGATAGAGTAGTAGGCTACAACGACGGAGCATCTGCAATACAGGCACTTCTCACAGATAAGGTTCAGTGCGTTATCATCGATAACGAGCCTGCAAAATCCTTCGTAGCAGCAAATGAAGGACTCAAGATTCTTGAGACTACATACGCTGATGAGGATTATGCTATCTGTGTAGCAAAAGAAAATACTGAGTTACTTGACAAAATAAACGTTGCTCTTGATAAGCTGAAAGCAGACGGAACCATTCAGAAGATTATAGACAAATATATTCCTGCTGAGTAATTGTCTGAATAAAAATTAATGGTCGACGATGGGCCTTTGCGACCCATCGTCGAATTTGTGTAAAGAAAAAGAATCTTGGGAAGGACGGTTCCTGATGGGTAAAATTATCGAATGGATCACTCAGACCTGTGCAGGTATAGGAGAATGGTTTCAGGTAACTGCTGCTGAATTTGCAAAGCAGTTTCATCTGAACTTTATAAAAGATAATCGTTGGGAATATATCGTAGACGGACTTGGACGCACACTGATAATTACAGTTTTGGCGGCAATTCTTGGCTTTGCGATAGGTGTAGTAGTAGCCGCTTTGAGATCTACCTACGATCTTAATAAAGAGGTAATGTCGAGACGCAAGAATTTTGGTTACCGTATTTTCAGCTTTTTTAATAAGCTGTGTAAAGTATATATCGCTGTAATACGCGGAACTCCTGTCGTAGTACAGCTTATGATAATGTACTTTGTAATTTTTGCCTCATCTACTAACAGCACCGGAATTGCAGTGCTGGCATTCGGAATTAATTCCGGAGCTTACGTTGCGGAAATAATCAGAGCAGGAATTATGTCTGTGGACAGAGGACAGTTTGAGGCGGGAAGATCGCTCGGACTTAACTATGTTCAGACGATGATATTTGTAATTATACCGCAGGTATTTAAAAGTGTGTTGCCGTCGCTCCTCAATGAAGCAATAGCTTTGCTGAAGGAAACTTCAATAGCAGGTTATGTCGGAATAGTAGACCTCACAAAAGCGGGAGAGATAATCAAGGGAGTTACCTTCAGCGCGTTTATGCCGCTGATTGCGGTAGCGCTGATATATCTTACGATAGTTATTTTCCTGACTTGGATCGTAGGAAAGATAGAAAGGAGGCTGCGTAAGAATGAGCGATAATATTTTGGTAAAGGTAAACGGACTAAAAAAATATTATAAGGGCGAAGAGGTAAAGGCTCTTGACGGAATAACGACCGAGATAAAAAGAGGCGAGGTCGTGGTAGTAATAGGTCCGTCGGGAAGCGGTAAATCGACATTTTTGCGTTCGCTGAATCTTCTTGAGATACCTACGGCAGGTGAGATATATTTGGATAATGAGGAGATAACCGATCCGAAGATCAGCATAAATAAGGCAAGAAGAAAAACGGGAATGGTGTTTCAGCATTTCAACTTGTTTCCGAATATGACGGTGATGGGGAATATGACCTTTGCGCCGAAGAAGTTGCTGAAAAAGAGTAAGGAGGAGGCTGAGGCGAAGGCAATGGAGCTGCTCAAAAGAGTCGGACTTGCCGATCGTGCCGATGCGTACCCCTCGCAGCTTTCGGGCGGACAGAAGCAGAGAATAGCTATCGTTCGTGCGCTTTGTATGGAGCCTGAACTCATGCTGTTTGACGAGCCGACCTCAGCACTTGATCCTGAGATGGTAGGGGAAACGCTCGACGTTATGAAGGAGCTCGCCAAAGAAGGAATGACAATGGTCGTTGTAACGCATGAGATGGGATTTGCAAAGGAAGTCGGAAGCAGAGTAATATTTATGGACGAGGGTTAGATAGTCGAAGAAGGAAGTCCCGAGGAGATATTCGATGCTCCGAAAAGCGAGCGGCTCAAAGCGTTTTTGGCAAAGGTACTTTAAGATATGTAAAAACATCCGGAAGTTGTCTTCCGGATGTTTTTTTAGTTTTCGGTATTTTTTGATACCAGCGCGGCGATGACCGTGATGTCATCCTGATGGTCGCCTTGGGAGCGCTCGTAGGCGCTGAGGCAGAGCCGATTTGCCATATCTGCAACCGATTCATTTTCACGAAGTACAATTTCATTTTTGAGCCAGCCCTCGCCGAAGGCGGTAAACCCGTCGGAAGCCATAATTATGATGTCGCCGTCCTTGAGAGCGAGGCTGTTTTTATCAAACACGACACCGCCGAGAATTCCCGCAGGCATTGAGATACTCTCTAATTTAGCGAGTTTTTCCGCGCGTTTTATATATGTGGGAGCGGCTCCCGCCTTGTAAAAAACAGCTTTACCTGTATAAAGGTCAAAGGTAGCGGTGTCTATGGTGGCGAGGGACTCTTCGCCCGATTTAACGAGTAGTGCGGAGTTTACCATTTTAAGTGCCGCTTCGATGTTGAATCCGGACTGAGCAAGGCGAGACATAAGTCCGACTGCGATGCTGGAGCTGAGAGCTGCTTCGCGTCCACAGCCCATACCGTCTGAGAGGATGATATGGGTATTGCCGGAGATGTCGCTTACGATACTGCTGCTGTCGCCGCAAAAAACGTTACCGTTTTTGCTCTTACTGCTGACGGCGTAGGTGAGATGATAGCGCGGTTTTTCGAAAAAAACGAGCCTTACAAAATTGCCCTCAGAGGAGATAGTGGGCTCGTCAATATCACATTCGGTAAGCTCGGAAAGAAAGAGCGGAAGGTAGGCGTTTGAGAGGCGGGAAAGCTTGTAAGAGGGAATCTGCACCTCAATAACGAGCTTTTGATACTTATCTTTATAGCAGTCGATCTCTCGCGGAGAAAGTAGTTTTTCTTCAAAGAGGTCCTTTATTTTATCGGTGAGAGCGCGGTCGTTTTCAGATACTTGCCGAATATCGTCGGACAAGGCTTCAAGCATTTCGGACATTCCTTCAAATTGCTCGGTAATGGAGCTGCGCAAGAGTGAAATTTGATGTGACGTACCGATGCGGGAGGAGTATTCAAGAAAATTTTTATTTATTTCAGTAAGCAAAGCCTCGGAATTTTTGCAATATGCGGAAAAAAGCTGTGGGAAAACGGCTACTCCGCTGACGTTCATTTCGGATATGAGCTGATTCATAATGTTTACCGTTTCGTTGTATTTAAGTTGCCAGCAGGATGCGTTTTTTATACACCTTTTGCATATTTTATCACACGCCGACGAGTATATTCGGGTAGTATCCTCGGAGGTAGTGATCTCTGTCATTTTTTTTGAGGCTATCTCTGTCGTTTGGGCGATATTTTTGAGTGCGCGCGAGGCAAAGGAGAGCTTAGATATGGCTATGTTTTGTACGGGGGAGTAGTCCGCTGTTGTTTTTTGTGCCTTTAAAGAGAGAAAATCGGGCTTTGCGGGGAAGAGTAAGAAAATGAGGGAGGCGAGGAGTACCTCGGTGATAAGAGAGATTGGATCGTTTTTGGAGTAAAGCAGGGCAATGGTTATGGAATTTACTGCAATAAAAGAAAGCGCGGCTCCGGATTTACCTAAGTTTGAGAAAATTCCCGCAACGAGTCCGCCGAGGGAGTATGCCAGGAAAGAAAAATCGTTTGTGGCGAGCAGCATAGCACTGCCGCCGCAGATTCCTGCAATAGCTCCGCCCGATTCTTTATAATAAAGGGAGGCGAGCAGGATAAGGAGTACCGTGAGAATGCGTCCGAGGGAAAGGGAAAGAAGGGATACCGGAGCGAGTCCGATTAGCGTTAAGGATACGACAAGGAGCAGACAGACTCTTTCCCGCAGCGGAGCAAGAAAAATTCCGCAAGAAACGGCACTGAAGCTGTGCAGAAAAAAGTAGGAGCAGCCCGAAGCAAGCATAGATTCCGACACCGCAACTGCAAAGCTTATCGCGTTAAATCCGCCGAGCAGTGAGTATGCTCCGCAGGAAAGCATTACCGCTGCAAATGCACTGACGGGAGCAAAAAAATCATTTTTCTTTATTTTTTCACTGAGCAAAGAAAGACTGTTTATTGCGAGGAGCAGAATAACGGCAGCGATATATTTGAGTCCGCCCAAAGAGGCAAAAATGATGTATCCGAGTACTGCGCCGACTGACGAGTGGAGCTTATAATTTTGAGGAGAAGCAGCGGCAAAAGCAATACCGAACGGTGAGATATTACCGATTATTTTGCAGGAGGACATCAAAAATCCGAGCATCAGATGGATAACGGATCCAACGAGCTTGCGTTTTGAATAGAAGAGCTCTTTTATTTTTATCAGCCCTTTTGAGAGAGAAAGTTCAGAGAAGTTCAAAGAAATACGGCGTGATTTCATTTTAAGCTACACCCTTTCATAATTATTCGCGTTCAACAAAACGGGACAAGCGGTATAAATATTATAAAACGGTGCAGGAGGTAAAATTTGTCGCATTAAAGGTGCGGAAAAAGTAAAAAAAGGAGAAGTTCAAAGGGTTTTTAAGCGATTATGTAATTAATACTTAATAAGGGAGAGAAGAGGGAGGGGGGAGAGCAAAAAAATCGGAATTTTTTTGGGTATTATGAAAATAATAATAAGCGAAAAAAGGTGAGGAGAGGGGTAGTGCCGATGTTCAAAAGGACGTTTTTAACTGCAAGTGCTGTGCTGCTGTGTATTGCGGTGGGATATATAATATATTGGGCGGAAAGTCGTG
>CAJGEB010000022.1 GCA_904502045.1 uncultured Oscillospiraceae bacterium | reverse complement strand
GTTACGGTAATAGGCTACCGCGCCGTTTTGAGCGTCCTCAAGCGCGATGGTTTCGGCGGATTTTCCGAAAGCCAAGATGAGTACGGGGCGAAGATTATCGGGGAGAGCAAGGTCCTTTCTGAAGGAATCCTTGTCGAAAGCGGCGAGCATACAGCCGTGGAGTCCTGCACTGCGAGCTGCGAGCATAATAGTCTGTGCGCATATTCCGACGTCAATACCGCTGTTTTCGGGAGCGGCAATATCGGAATCGACGAACATAGCTATGTAGCCTTCGGGGCGCTCGTCAGGAGCCTGCGGAGCGAACTTATCTTTAAGAAGTCCCGCCCATTTCAGACGCGGGAACACGTCGTCAAGCTCCTCTTTTTTGCAGAATATCTTGTATTTGATGGGTTGAAAATTCACTGCCGAGGGAGTAGCTCTTGCAATATCAATAAAAGAGAGCAGAAGCTCGCGGTCGATACCCGAAGCCGAAGCGAATCGTCTTACACTTCTTGAGGACTCAACGAGCTCTTTAAAATCAGCTAAAGACATAAAAAATCCTCCAAAAAAATTATCTAAAATATATTGTAACATAAAATCGGTAAAATTTTGCATAAAAAGAGAAAAAAAGAAATAAAAATTAAAGTTCGCTTGAAATGGGACGGGCAGCGAACTTTTTGAGGCGTATTTCAGAGTGCGGAGCTTTTTAGGATTGAAAGCGTTAATGAGCGTAAAGGTTAGGAGAGAAATTCCGCAATCACGGAATTTGAAACTAAAACTCCGCGGTCTGTGAGGGAGATTTTGTTTCCGTCGAAAAAAACGAGTCCGAAGCCGCTAAGCTTTTGAGCGGTGGTTTTAATATGTGAAATATCGGCTTTGGGGTACCTTTGAGAGAGTGAGGATAAAGAGAGTCCTTCGCTGAGGCGCAAGCGGAGCATAATAAACTCCTCAACGGAACCGCCCTCGCAATCGTACTGCATATTAAAACATTTCTCAGCCAAGAACCCGTCAAGGCTGCGCGGGAAAAACATTCTTTTTCCGTCGATGAAGGAGTGCGCAGACGGACCTATTCCGAGATACTCCTCACAGTTCCAGTATTTCAGATTGTGGCGGCTTTGGAATCCCGGCAGAGCAAAATTTGATATTTCATACCGTAAAAATCCGTGCGCTCGGAGCAGCTCGCTTACATTTTCATAAATATCGGCGGTGAGGTCGTCGTCGGGAATGTCGAGGGAGTCGGCGATATTATAAAAAGGAGTACCATTTTCTATCTTCAGCATATACGCGGAAATGTGGGGAATACCGAGGGAAAGGCAAAATTCCGCGGACTTCAGAGCCGACTCTACCGTTTGTCCGGGGATGCCGAGCATAAGGTCGAGTGAGACGTTGTCTATTCCCGCTGCTTTTGCGAGCTCCACGGCGCGTTTTGCATCAAGTGAGCTGTGCCGTCTGCCTAAAGCGGAAAGCTCGGAATCGACTCCGGACTGAAGTCCCATCGAAAGACGGTTGATTCCCGCAACTTTCAGTGCCGAAAGCTCCTCTTCGGTTACCGTTTCGGGATTTGCTTCAAGGGTTATTTCGGCATCGGAAAGGGTAAATGCAGAGCGGCAGGAGTCAATTATTTTCGAAATATTTTCACTTTTCAAGAGTGTGGGAGTACCGCCGCCGAAATAGAGGGTATCGGCTTGTGAGGGATAACGCTCGCCGAGCAGTGCTATTGCTTTTGTCAGCGTATCGGTGTAGCTGTCGCGCAGGGAATTATCACTTCCTGCAAGAGAATAAAAATCGCAGTATGGGCACTTTTGCTTACAAAAGGGCGTGTGGACGTATATTCCGATATTTCGCATAAAACGGCTCCTTTCAAGAGGTGTAATAATTATACCTCATTTTAAGGAAAAAGAAAATATAAAAATGTAATTGTCAAACGGAGAAAAAAGAGTTAAAATAAAGGGGATAAGGAGGTGCAGGAAATGAAAGGTATTGCAAAGAAGCTGTTTTGTGCAGTTACGGCAGCGATAGTTGCGCTGGGGTGTTTTTGTTCCTGCGCTTTGAAGGAGTCCCAAACGAAAAACGACTATCCTCTCACGATGGAGGGCGAAAATAAAGGGGAATACGGCTATCGAGTTGCATATTTTGTTCCGGAGAGGACGTCGGAGCTCTTTAAAGGGTACGAGGATTATTTTGAAGCCGAGGTAATCGAGGCGAAAAACGAGGGAATAGTAGAGAGATATATAATTTACAGTGCAAACGGTAGTGCTCAGACGCAAAGGGAGCAGATGGAGAGAGCTATTGAAGAAAATTATGATATATGGGTAATATACCCGTGTGAAAGCGGAGCAATAACCGGAGTAATAGACAGAGCGCTTGATGCGGGGATAGTGTGTATAAATATATCGTCGGAGGTCAAGTTAAGCGGAGTGGTGTCGATGTATTACGACTCTTACCTGACCGACAGAGCAGTAGTGACGTATACGGCTAGGGTGCTTGAGAGTCGGGGAAGGGTAGCGGTAGTGGATCCGCTTGATGCCGACGGAGGCAACAGATTCAAGAATTATCTTAATGCTTTTGAAAGCTACACCGGCATAGAAACGGTACTCGTCAGCGCCGGGGACGAGGAGGATATTAAAAGGGAGTTCACAAAGCTGTACGATGAAGAGAGCGAGAGCTTCACGGTAGACGCGATACTTTTTGCGGGAATGACCAAGGATGAGCTGCGAATAATCGAAAGAGTATCGGGGGGAATACTCCCCGAATTTGTCGGAGCGAGTGAGCATATCGAGCTTTTGCAGTATTTGAACAAGCTTAATCTGCAGGACCAGACGGTAAGCTTTGCGATGACGGGAACGGTACTTGACCTGCCGGCACTTGCGATAGAAGCGGCTATCAGAATGGCTGATGGCGGAGTGCTCAGAGCAGAGTACAGAGATGAGATAGTTTTTGCACCGGCATTTATTGCTACCGATGAAAATATAAGGGAGTATTTTATGCTGCTTGAGCTTGAAGCGGAAGAAATGATACGCACAAACGTACTTCAGGATGAGATAAACGATTTGTTTGAGGAAAAGTAGTAATTTTTAAAATAAAATTTTAAAAATTCCGATTTTAAAGATTGACACGCGCGATTTTATGTGCTAATATAACAAATGCGATTTTGGTCGCGATTAATGCGCGCTGTTAGCTCAGTTGGATAGAGTGACTGGCTACGAACCAGTAGGCCAGGGGTTCGAGTCCCTTACAGCGCGCCAGAAGCTCCGCTTTCGAAAGAGGGCGGAGCTTCGTTTTGTATTATTCATTAAAAGAAACCTCTTTTGCCTACCAAGACAAGAGAGGTTTTTCTTTGTATTTTTCCGCCATTGGCAGCCTAAAGGGGTGTTTGGGGACGGTTCTGCATTCGGTTGAAAAAATTATGGTTTTGAGGTATAATTTAATAGCTTTATCACTCTGAACTCAACAGATTCTAATAACCTTGTTGTTCAATTTACTTTTTTGTGCGCGGTATAATGAAGACACAAAACACAAGGAGGTTCATAAAATGAACACAGACAAAATTTACGCAGAATCTATCGCCAAGGAATATGCACCCAAGGATAACTCTAAGCTCGTTGCTCTTCGTAAGCTTGATGCCAAAGCCAAAAGACCTGCATCTATCTTCACATATACCTTCGGTATCGTTATGTCTCTTGTTGCAGGAACGGGAATGAGCCTTTCAATGCAGGTCATCGGAGGCACACTGCCTTTAACCGTTCTCGGCATCGTGATCGGCATTATCGGATTTATCGGTATGAGCGTCAACTATCCCATCTACAAGAAGATACTTGAAAAGGGCAAAAAGAAATACGCTTTTGAAATTGTTGAACTTGCAAAGCAGATCAGCGAAGAAAAATAATCCAAAAAGGAGGGCTTTCTGATGAACAAAAATGAAAGCAAGTATTTTAATACGGCTGTCAGAATGGACGAAGCCCTTATCTCCCTGCTGGAAAAGAAGGATTTTGAATATATTACCGTCAAGGAAGTTTGCGAAGCCGCAGGCGTTAATCGCTCGACCTTTTATCTGCATTATGAAAATACGGCCGATTTGCTAAAGGAAACAACACAGCATATTATAAACAGTTTCTTTTCCTATTTTTCAAAGGATACACAGCATATCTCGCGGCGGTTTCAAAACTGCCACTTAAAAGAGCTGATGTTCATAACGCCTGAATACCTAACGCCGTATCTAACCTTTATCAAGGATAATCAGCGTGTTTTCAAAACCTCTATCAAGCAGTTTGGCGCAATGGGTTTTGACGGTCTTTATAGTGATTTACTCAAAGACATTTTTAACCCTGTTCTTGCGAGATATTGTATTCCGGAAAGAGAAAGGAATTATATCCTCAAGTTCTACCTTGTGGGTATTACGGCAATCGTAATGGAGTGGCTGGACGATAACTGTACAGACAGTGTTGATTCCGTTTGCAAAATCATTATGAAGTGTGTAGTTGGTAAGCTGAATGAGTAGGATATATAAACTGTCGCTTTTGAGTTTAGCCATTAACATAGTATTTAGTGCGTACAATATTGTAATAAGCTGCATAACACGCTCTTGGTGGATGCTGACGATTGGAACATACTATGCTGTTTTGAGCGTAATCAGATATACTGTCCTGCGCTGTAAAAAGGAAAATACCGAGTTTATTAAACGGTTTACGGGTATTTTATTGATGGTGCTGTCTTTGACGCTTGCGGGGACTGTCGTACTTGCAAGCGTGCAGGACAGAGGAACGGTGTATCACGAGATAGTTATGATAAGCATAGCTGTCTATGCTTTTACCAAAATAACCTTGTCCTCGGTAAATCTGGCAAAATCAAGACGGTGTTCATCTGCCAAGGTGAAAACGCTGAGAAATATATCTTTTGCCGATGCCTTTGTATCAATATTTTCTCTGCAAAGGTCGATGCTTGTGTCATTTGGAGAGATGGCAAAAGGAACGATAAAAATAATGAACATCGCGACCGGAACTGCAGTTTGTATCATCGTAGCGTTGTTGGGATTAAATCTTATTCACAGTACCCGTCACAGCAAAAATGCAGATTAGCAGAAAACAGCTTACGAAATACGTGTTGGAAGCGGCTTGCTTTTTAGCGCTGTTTACGCATCGTTTACTCCGTTAATCTCTTTCGGATTTTATTTTACGCCTTACTGAGCTTCATAACTAAGCTGTGAGGGAGTAGCTTTGCGAGTATTCTGTAAAACTTATAGAAGGGCTTGTTTGTGTAGACGGCTTTACCGCGCGAGGCGTAAATGAGCGAGCGGCGGGCTACTTCGGGAGCTTTGCAGTAGGGGAGTGTCGCAAAGGTCTTGGAGTTGTCGGGGTGTATCTCTGCGACGGAGAGAAACTCGGTAAACATCGGACCGGGGCAGACCGCGAGGGAATTTATCTTGCGGGATTTAAGCTCCTGACGCAGTACCTTTGACAAGCTGAAGAGGTACGCCTTTGAAGAGGAATAGACGGCGAGGCGGGCGTTGGGTACAAACGACGAGATAGAGCATACGTTTACGATAAAGCTGCCCTCTGACATATAGGGAATAACGGTTGCGGGGAGCAGTGTTGCGGCGCGGACGTTGAGGTCGGTGATTTTTGCGTGTTCCTGTGCGGGAGTATCCGAAAAATAGCCGAGCTTACCGCACCCTGCGTTATTTATCAGAATTCGGACGTCGGGTTTTGACTCCTTGAGGGAGTTTTCGAGTACGGAAAAAGAGGCGGTATCGGTGAGGTCGAGGGGGAATATTTTAAATGAGATTTTGGGGTAATTTGCACTGAGCTCCTCAAGGCGCTCTTTGCGTCTTGCGATGAGCCATATTTCCTTGATGTCGGGGAAAAGATTGATGACAGAGGAGAGGTACTCTGCACCGAGACCGGACGAGGCTCCGGAGATTATAGCTGTTTTCATAAAATATCGATCCCTTCAATAGTGTGATTTTCTATATGGAATTATAAAACTACCCTGCAAACGAGTCAATATATTATTTGCTGATACCGACTTTTAATACATCAGAACCTTTTTTGTGTTTTTCGAGTATAATGTGGTACAAATAATATTCGGGAGGGGAATTTTTTTATGAAGGTAGTAGTCGTGAAAAGCCCGAAGTTTTTAGCTCCGATATTGAGGCTTATATTTAAGATAAAAAAGGGCGAAGTTTGAGATGTAACGGTTAAAAAAACAAAGAGGAGATAAAGAAAAGGATTAAAAGATGCAGAGGATAAAAGAGATAGAAGAAGTATTTGCAGCTTGCTCCGCGGGAAAGGTTATAGCTTGATATAAGAGGAGCCGACAGGAGAGTAAAAAGCTGCAGGAGGATGTAGGAAAATAACGTGTAGATATTTTTGGTACCGATAAGTGAAGGTGCGTTCAGCAGTATCTGAGCGAGGGTAAATGCCGTAAGAAGCGCAAGCAGACTTACGGTATTTTTTTTGTCTGTTTTGAGGTAACGGAAAGAAAATATGAGCAGTACTCCCAAAAAGGAATAGTCCGAACGAGTGAGAAAAGCAATCAGCGCGCAAAGAAAAGGCTGGTAAGGAATATTGCAGGGGAAGCGTTCATATAAATGGAGAGAAAGAAGTCCCAAAAAGAGAGTGAAAAAGACGTTTTGGGAATTAAAGTGCAGAGCGGAGCCGTAGAGTGCGAGGTCAAAAGGGAGCTCCGAAAGTAAGGCTAAAACGAAAAGGCGAAGAAGGTATTTTTTGATATCGGACGTATGCTTAAATCCGTTAAAAATAAGGAATGCGAAGATGGGAAAGCTAATGCGCCCTACTGCGCGGAAGATAAAAAGATTATCGAAAAAAATCATACCGATATGGTCTACGAGCATAGCGGCGACGGCAATTATTTTGAGATAAAAAGCAGACATATCGGTTCCCCCCCATTTTCAGCATATTACCATTATACGATAAAAAAACGGGAAAGAAAAGAAGAAAGAAGGAAAATGAGATGGCATCAGCATTTGACGGAGCGGTAGCGGTGTTACCCGAAAAGATACGGAGAGTGCTTTTGGATACGGAGGCGGGAGTTAAAGATATCGTCCGCGAGGTGCGGCTGCGCTCGGACAGGCCGATACAGCTTTATGCGGGGGAAAAGAATTTTTTTGTAGGGGTAAATGCGGTACTCAAGCACCGCGGGAAAATACTCAGCCGCGACGAGATAGCAGAGTGCTTTTCGGCTGTGTGCGGCTACTCGGTGCATACCCATCAGCAAGAGATAAGCGAGGGGTATGTAACGGTGCGCGGCGGACACAGAGTGGGAATATGCGGTTCGGCGGTTCGCGGCGCAGAGGGAGTTTTCGGTATGCGTGACATAACCTCGCTCAATATAAGGGTAGCGCGGGAGATAAAGGGCAGCGCGGACGAGCTCATTTCGGTTGCATACAAGGACGGACTTTGCGGAATTATGATAGCGGGAGCCGCAGGGTGCGGCAAGACTACGGTAGTGCGGGATATGGCAAGACAGCTTGCGTCTGCGCGGATGGGAAGGTACATAAAGGTAACGGTGGTGGACGAGCGCCGTGAGATAGCACCTGAGGGGTATGACCTTGGAATTACCTGCGATGTGCTTTCGGGATTTAACAAGTGCGAGGGAATAACGATGGCGGTGCGAACTCTTTCGCCGGAAGTAATAATATGCGACGAGATAGGCGGCAGGGGTGAAGCGGAGGTGCTTACGGTGGCGGTAAACAACGGCGCGAGTGTTATTGCTACGGCACACGCGGGGAGTATTCAGGAGCTGTATGCAAGAGAGCACATCCGCGCACTGCTCGGTACGGGAGCCTTCAAAAAGATAGTAATAATGATGGGCGGCGGAGAGGTCGGAAGGATAGACAAGATAATAGATGCAGAGAGGTAAGAGATGTACGGGATTTTGGGACTTATAATGCTCGTCGGAGCCTCAAGCGGACTCGGCTTTTACTTTTCGGGTATGTTGAAGGAAAGAGTAAACAAGCTGCGAGAGGCTGTGCTCTTTTTGCGGACTGTCGAGCGGGAGCTGCAGTACAGTCTGGACTTGACTGACAAAATAATAGAAAAGATAGATGCAGAGGGCAGGTTTCGGGGACTAAAAGCGGTGTCGGAGTGCACGGTACTCTGCAGAAAAGGCGAGATATTTCCGAAGGCGTGGGAAAAAAGCGTAGCGGCAGCTAAGCGGGAGATGAAGCTGACGGATGCTGAAGCGAGGGTGTTTTCGCAGTTAAGCACGGCGCTTGGGAAGTACGATGCGCAGTCGCAGGTAAAGGCGATAGAGGAGATAGCGCTGAGGATGGAAGGGTTTGTCGGGGAGGCGGAAAAGAAGTATGAGGAAAAGGGTACGCTGTATCGAACGCTCGGTACTCTTTTGGGAGCGGGAATGGCGATTCTCCTTATATAATTGCGCGAAAAAGGCGGGTGCGTAATATGGAAGTGGATATGATATTTAAAATAGCGGCGATAGGAATAATCGTTGCGGTACTCAACCAAGTCCTTATACGAGCGGGGAGAGAGGAGCAGGCAATGATGACTACTCTGGCGGGACTTGTCGTGGTGCTTATGATGATAGTTTACGAGATAAGTAATTTGTTTGAAACGGTAAAATCGGTGTTTGGGTTGTAGGGTATGGATATATATGCAGCGATAGGAATAGCGGCTGTGGGAGCCGCACTTGCGGTAATAATAAAGCAGTACAAGCCTGAGTATGCACTTGCGGTAAGTTTGAGTACCGGCGTGGTGATAATGTATATAGCGCTCAAGACGGTCTACCCCGTGCTGAGCGACCTTGATTATATACTCAAGGCGACGAATATGCAGAGCGCGTACATAGAGGTACTCCTGAAGAGTTTGGGGATATGCTTCATAACACAGCTTGCGGCGGACGCCTGCCGTGACAGCGGACAGGGAGCGATAGCGGCAAAGGTGGAAATGGTGGGTAAGGCGGCGATACTTGTGATAAGTATGCCTCTTTTCAGAGCGCTGCTTAACCTTGCGATGAAAATAATGGGAAGATAGTTTTTGGTGCAGGGATTTTCTAAAGAAAGGTAGCTTTTAAAAAGCGATGGTCGTAAAAATGAAAAAGAGAGCGGTAATTTTGATGACGCTTATTTCGGTATTTTTTATATACGGGCGTGCGTACTGTGCGTGGGGAGCCGACTATCTTGAAAACGCAGAGAGTCTGCTTGATTCAAGCGGAATAAACGAGGTCGGAAGCAAGGTGTCGGACGAGGTGTGGGAGCTTATGAAGGAGCTCGGAATAAAAGAAATAAGCGTTAAGAGTATGATTGGACTTGCGCCGAAGGATTTTTTCAGGGTAAGCTTTGCGCTGATAAGGCAGGAGCTGTCAAAGCCGCTGAAATCCGCGGCAACGGTGGTGGGAATAGTGATAATTATGGGTATTGCAAAGGCGCTCAGGGCAGGATTTGAAAATGACAGCGGAAAATGGGTGGAGATAATAGGCTCGCTGTGTGCGGCAGCGGCGGTAGTGGTACCGGTGACGGAAAATATAAAGCGGACAAGCGAGGCGATATCGGCGAGCGGGGATTTTATGATAAGCTTCGTACCGGTTTACGCGGGAATAATCACGGCAAACGGACAGCCTATCTCTGCGGCGGGATATAACACTGCACTGTTTGCCGCCGCGCAGGTGTCTTCGAGTATCGCAAAGGGGATACTTGTGCCTTTAGTGAGTATTTTTTTGGCGCTTTCGCTTGTGGGCGCGGCGGTAAAGGAGTACGGACTCGATGAGATAGCGGGTAGTGTAAAAAGCGCGGTCTGCTGGGGACTCGGACTTATTCTTACGGTGTTTATAGGAATACTCAGCCTTCAGACGTTTGTAACTGCGAGTGCCGACGGAGTAACGGTTAAAGCGGCGAAATTTGTGGTAAGCAGCTTTGTGCCGGTGGTGGGAGGAGCCCTTTCCGAAGCGTACACGACGGCTCAAGGGTGCGTAAAGCTTTTGAAATCCACCGTCGGCTCCTTCGGGATAATAGCGGTGGCGGTAATGAATCTTCCGACGATAATAAACAGTCTGCTGTGGATGGCGGTAACCAAAATTGCTTCGGTAATAAGCGGAGCGTTGGGAGAACAGACCGCAACCAAGGCGCTGAAGGCGTCAAATGCGGCGGTAACGATACTTTTTGCGATAAATTTGACCTTTATTTTGCTGATGATAGTATCTACCGCGCTTATGATAAGCGTGGGAACGAGGTAGGGTGATGGAATGGAAGCGATAAAGGACTGGGCGTTTTCGATATGCGCGGCGGCAATAGCGGGAGCAGCGGCGGAGCTTATTTCTCCGTCGGGTAATATAAAAAAGATGGTAAAAATAACGGTGAGCGTATTTTTTCTGACCTGTATGCTGTCGCCGGTGCTGGAGCTCGGAATAGATGCATTTTACGG
>CAJGEB010000021.1 GCA_904502045.1 uncultured Oscillospiraceae bacterium | reverse complement strand
TCCACGGGAGTTGACTTTGCCAGCAGACGTCTTGTTTGGACTTCAAACTCTACTGCTTGACCGAGCATGCTCTTAAGATGGTACACCTGGCTGGTACGCTTAGAGTAGTCTACGCTGATGCCGTGCGTCAGGAACTCATCACCGGGCTTCAGAGAAAGTGCCTCGCAGTACCAATCCTTGCCAAGCTCGTTATAGCCTGCTTCGTCAAGCTCGGTCATCTTGTCGATGGCTGCGAAAATATCGGGGAGTACGCTCTCGTCGTTATCCTCAAAGTATTTTGCCATAGCGATGTAAGCCTTGGCCAGCTCCTTGAATATCTTAGCAGCGTAGGAGAAGTTTGCAAATCGCATATATACGCTGTAGTATTTATCGGAGTCAAGCTTACCCTCAAGAGTTTTGATTAAAGCGAGCTTTTCGTCAATTTTTGCAATAGCCTCGTCCTGATCTTTAAAGACGACGTCGGGACGGAAGAATTTAAA
Source organism: uncultured Oscillospiraceae bacterium (assembly GCA_904502045.1). Lineage (GTDB taxonomy): Bacteria > Bacillota > Clostridia > Oscillospirales > Ruminococcaceae > RGIG8367. Next base: position 10,030 of record CAJGEB010000021.1, on the reverse strand, counting down.
GCCGTCGGCCAGTTCCTCGGCGTTGAGTTTGTAATCCTTTCTGAACATTCTGTAGCCGACCTTCATTACGAACAGCGGCGGGAAAAGGCTGAGCCAGCTAAGCATTCTGCCCTCGGCGTGCATCGCCTTTATCTGAAGCTCCTCGGTATCATTCATCGCCTCTCTGACGATGGGGCCGTACTCTCCGTACTCGCGAGCGAAGAACGCGTCAATCGCCGCATCAATATCCCTGCCGTCAATTGCAGCATCCATGATCTCAAGGTTTACCTCGTTGGGAGTGCCGAAGGGGATGTAACCATGTCGGTCGATACGCGACACGTATCCGCGCGGGTTGTATTTATTGCAAAATGCAACCTTTTCAGTAATATGCTTTTTAAGCATAAGGGGGATAAAGCCCTGACCGAAGTACTCTCCGAAGATATCGGTCTCGACGATAAGGGGATTTTTTATTCTCGCTAAGAAGGGGTTGGAGGGTCTGAAGAGCGACCAGTCGTACTTAGTCCACTTGTCGCATACGAGAAGCTTATCGGATATGCGTTCGTAAGCGGTCATAAAGTCATCGTAGTCCTTTGCGACGCTTGCAAAGGGTCTTACGATAAGCTCCTTGCCGAGCTTATTGCAGGTGTTGTAAATGATCTCGGTTACATACTTAACGCGCTCAACCTTATCGAGCTTCTGATTTTTGAGCTTGAGAAGGGGTATTTTTGTTTCGTGAAGGGTAAGAACGATACCCGACATATTGGGATACGTATAGAAGAAGTCCTCTATCTTGTTCTCGAGGAAGTCCTTGATGAGCGGGTGAGTTACCTCAACGTCGCCGTCTGCATTATGTATCTCGGGGTGCATTTCGATAAAGCCGGTCGGAACCTCAAGCTCGTGATGCCAATAGTAGCTCTTGATGCCGTGAGCGGCAACCATATCAAGCGCCTCGTTGACTACCTTTTCGCAGTATTTGATGTACTCGGCATCCTTACCCTCGTTGAACTGAGAGTACTTGCGTAAGAACATCATACCGTCGCAGTTACCTCTGATGGGGTCGTGCGTCGGGCCTACGATCTCAAAATGCTTTATTCCGTGGTCGATTGCGTACTGGGCACACTTTTTAAGATACTCGTCTTCAATTTTTACGGGGTTTAAGAAGGATATACCTTTAGTTACTTTATTCATAACAATCTCCTTTAAGCACAATTAATTAAGTTGGTAAACATAATCTAATTTTATACTACGCCGAAGAATTATTCAAGGGGTTCCGAAAAAATAAAAAGAATAATTTCACAAAAAGATCAAAAGCAGAGGAAGTATCATTAAACCTTTCAAAAGGAGTCCGATTCGAATTTGTTAAATTCGTTTTCAGCAAATCTACTGTAATTATTCCGAAAATGCAGGGAAATGTATTGACTAAAGCACAAAAGGGTGTTACAATGACTTCGTAAAATTATGAGACGGACTCATAAAATTTATTGCGGGAAGAGGTAATAAAAATGGAAAAGACTTATACACAGACTTATACACATACTAAAAAACTGATACAAAACGTTAAGCCTACAATGTCGTACAGCCTTGGTGAAGTTAAGAAATGGCAGGAAACGGCAAGGGAAAAGCTTTCGGAGCTTCTCGGCTTGGATAAGTTCGTTAAGGTAGCTCCTGAGCTTGAGATCGAGTATGAGGAGAAAATAGAAGGAGCCACTGAGATCCGCTTTACGTATCAGAGCGAGGCGGGATATCGCGTACCTTGTCATCTGCTGCTTCCCGACGGAGTTGAAAATCCCCCCGTTATAATTACTCTTCAGGGTCACTCGACCGGAATGCACATTTCTTTGGGCAGAGCAAAATATGAGGGCGATGATTGTTCAATAAGCGGCGGCGACAGAGATTTCTGCATGAGAGCAATAAAAGAAGGCTTTGCGGCTATTGCGCTTGAGCAGAGAAATTTCGGTGAACTCGATGGCAAGGGTGAGGCTCTGCAGGGCTGCTATTTGTCAACGGTGACTACGCTTTTGATGGGAAGAACCACTATCGGCGAGCGTGTATGGGATATATGCAGACTTATCGACGTGCTTGAGGAATCCTTTGCCGATAAGGTGGATGTTAAGGCAATTTGTTGCATGGGTAACTCCGGCGGCGGTACTGCAACTGCTTACACGGCTGCTCTGGAAGACAGGATCGTTCTTGCAATGCCCTCCTGCGCACTCAGTACTTATAAAGATTCTATCGGTGCGATGTACCATTGCTCCTGCAACTTTGTTCCGAGAGTAATGGAATACTTTGAGATGAGCGATTTGATTGCGATGGCATATCCGAAGTATTACGTTCAGGTGTCGGGAATTGAGGATAAGATATTCCCCATCGACGGCGCAGAGAAGGTTTTTGAAACGGGCAAGTGGGCGTACGCTCTCAGCGGAAAAGAGGAGCGCTGTGCTCTCGTAAAAGGACCGGAAGGACACAGATTCTATGCAGATCTGGCGTGGCCTATCGTACACAAGATGTTGAACAGATAATTTATATGAAATAGTGAGAAGGCTCACAAAAACTTTAAAGCGGCTTAAAACTAATTTTAAGCCGCTTTTTGTGTTGATTACTGCATCGGAATAAAAATCAGAGCTATTAGATTTGGGTTTAAATCTAACAGCTCTTTATTGTTTTTATCTGTTTTGGTTGTTTTGACGGTTCTGGTTATTCTGGTTGTTCTGGTTATTCTGGTTGTTCTGGTTATTCTGGTTGTTCTGGTTGTTCTGATTATTCTGATTATTCTGGTTGTTCTGGCGATTTTGGTTATTCTGGTTATTCTGGTTATTCTGGCGGTTCTGATTGTTTTGGTTGTTCTGATAATTATTGTTCATGAAAAAATCCTCCTTAAATTTATTACAAGTATAGTTTTGCCCTGTTTTGAGAAACTATACATGAAAAATTTTTTAGGAGGTCATAACGTGCTTTTAATACAAAACGGAACGGTCTTCACAATGGAGAAAAATGAAGTAAGCCATACAGATTTGCTTATCGACAAAGGGAAAATTATACAAATTTCAAAAAATATAAGTCCAACCGAGCGAATGAGGATTATTGACGCATCGGGACTTTTTGTGTATCCGGGTTTTATCGACGCCCACAGCCACATAGGGATTTCGGAGGAAAGGAAGAGCAGTCAAGGGGATGAAAGTAATGAGGGAACAAACCCGATTACGCCGTGTATACGGGCTATTGATGCAATAAATCCGATGGACAGCGCGTTTCACAATGCTTTGGCAGTCGGAATTACGGGAGTAATGGTGGGACCGGGCAGTTCAAACCCGATAGGCGGACAGTTTGCTTTTATAAAGACCTACGGCAGACGAATTGACGATATGGTAGTTTTGGCGCCTTGTGCTATGAAGCTTGCCTTTGGAGAAAATCCGATGACGAACTACGGAACGAACGGTAACATACCTTCATCACGAATGGGAATAGCATCCCTTATTCGAGAGGAGTTTACCCTTGCAAAGCAGTATTTCAGTAACGCAAATCAAACGAATGGGGAATTTTGTATGGAGTGTTATCGGGAGTTATTTGCAGGGGAGATACCGATTAAAGCGCACGTGCACCGAGCGGATGATATTTTTACCGCTATGCGCATAGCTAAAGAATTCGGACTCGGACTCACGCTGGATCATTGCACCGAAGGGCATCTGATTGCAGAGGAAATTGCAGAAAGCGGGTATCCTGCTATCGTGGGACCTTCTCTTGCCTCGCGAAGTAAGGATGAAGTACGGTTTTTGGATTTTAAAACTCCGGGGATACTTCAAAAAGCAGGAGTTTTGGTGGCGCTGACGACAGACCATCCCGTATCAAGAATTCAATACCTTCCGCTCTGTGCCGGACTTGCGGTTAAGGAGGGTATGAGCAAATGGGGAGCGTTGCGCGCGATTACCATTGATGCTGCCCGTATTTGCCGCGTGGATCATCGGGTAGGCAGCTTGAAAGAGGGAAAGGATGCCGATATCGTCATTTACAGCGGGGATCCTTTGGAGATCGCATCTTCGGTAAAATTTACGATTGTCGGCGGGGAAATTGCGTGGCAGGCAAGCTCCTCGGAGCAGTGAAAAAGTACACGCTGAATTTGTATCCAAGATTTAACTTGAGGGCGGGCTTTGCCGTTCCGTTGACAAGGGCGGGGGAAACTGTTATTATAATAATATATAAAAAAACAGAAAGGCGGATTTGGTTATGTCCCCCGAACTTTTGAGTCTTATTCTTTGGATACCGTTTTTGTTGACGGTAATTATTGCAGGATTGGTGCACTGTATTTCGGGATACAAGCGCGGACTTTGGAGAGCGCTGATATCTTTGGGTGCGGTAGTTGTTTCGACCGTTATCAGTATATTTGCAGCACGGCTTTTGGCGAAGGTGTTAACTCCCGTGGTTATGAATTTACTGCCTCTTGACAGCTTCGGAGAAGGAGTTTCTGCAGGAATGATAAGTATGCTTGCGGGAAGCCTTGTAAGTATGGTGCTGTCGATAGTTTTGTTCGGAGTCGTAATGTTTATAATTAGCATAATACTGCATATCGTCAGCGTGAAGGTGCAGAAGGATAAGCTGGTGGCAACGAGCAAGAAGATGAAATTTTTCGGAATGGGAGTAGGAGTCGTATCGGCAGTATTGTTTGCTTGCGTGTGGCTCTCTCCGGTTTACGGGTCGCTTGCAACGGTAGTCCCCCTTGCCGAAACGGTGATAAATATGCAGGAGAGCGAAGATGCGTCTGATAGTTTCGTTGCGCAGTGTATAAACAGTATTAAGGCGCACCCGATAGTTAAGGTGAGCGAGTCGGGACCCGTTTCGGTGGTGTACAGCAGTATTTCTTATTTGTCGGTAAATAATGCATCGGTTTCGATAGTGGATATGTCGAATGCGATAGAGGAAGTTACCGCACTCGTTGAGGAGCTCAAGGGAATAGATGACCCGTCGGATATAGCTCCGATAGCGGCAGAGCTCATTGGTATCGTAAAGGATACCCTCGTTGAGCAGGGATGGGTTTATTCCTTTGCGCAGGAGATAGTAACGGAAGCGAAGAAGAGCGAAGAGGTCGGAGCTATTCTTGAGGACCCCATTGTAAGCGAGCTGCTTGAGATACTTGAGGCTCCTGAGGGAGTCTTCAAGGAAAACGTAGTTGCGATACTTGATTTTGCGCAGTACGCACTTGAGAATGACGTGATAAAAGCGCTTGAGGAAGAGGATATGGGTATGCTTTATTCCTCGGGTATTATTCAAGAGGCAGGAAAGCTTGCTAACGTAAGCGATGAATCGGTGAAGGTGAAAAGACTTTTGATGACCGCACTGCTTTCCGACGTGTTTGACGGAGATGCGGAAAAGGCGCAGAGCTTTATTGATAAATACGCTCTCGGCAAGACTATGGGAGCCGAGGAGCAGCTTGCTGAGGCTGAGGCTATCTTGGTTGCAGTATTTGACGGAAGCGTGGCTGAAGCGATAATGCGGCATCCGGCGTTCGGCGAAGCAGCGGTAGAGGAGCTGTTCGAGAGCGGAAATATTGCACAGCTGATTGGTTTTGGAAATTACGAAGAAGAGGTTGAGGAGTTCCTGAAAAATGACCGCAAAGGTAAGGATAAGATAATTTCGGAGTTAAAGAAGAGCAGTAACGCTCAGATTGACGAATCTGCATTTGAAGAAGCGATGTATGACTTGCTCGGAATTGAATATGTGCAGGCAGCTCCGGGACTTGATTCTGCTGTGGGCGGTGACGGTAAGTTTGAGGTGGAATTTGGCGGCGAAGACGGCGGAGATTACATTATTTACGGTCCCGACGGCGAAAAGTTGACCGGAACTGTCATTGGCGGAGAGGTTGACGGAGCTCTTGACGGTATCTATGAAATTATTATAGGCGAAGACGGCAGTTACCAGGTCGTCGTTGGCGGCTGAGAAGATATCACGGCTAAATAAAAAAAGAACCCCCATCTGTGCAAAGTACAGATGGGGATTTTTGTACCCTTATTTTCAATGCGTCAGACTGACGCATATTTCAAAGTTTTACTACTGAAATTTGCTTTATACCGTAATAATCGAACGCCTCGCGCGCACAGCGGTCTATCAGCTCGCCCGATACTAAAATGGGTACTGCGGGGGGACAGCCTACCGACGCATCGGCGAGTACTCTGCCTTCGCACTCATTTACCCAAACCGACTGTGAAGGAGAAAGCATAGCCTCCCTTATCGAAAGTGCGGGAGTTGCTTTGCTGATTTGAGGGGGATACTCGCGGACAGCTGCCTTTTTCGGAATATTTAAGAGTGCGTTTTCGAGGAGCTGAAGCTCCTCATCGCAAAGCTCCGGAGTTAAGGTTAGTACCGTAAAATCGGGATCCGCAAACTCGCAGAAGATGTTACGGGCCGAAAGTTCCCTCGCAAGCTCATATCCGCGGTAGCCGTAGCCTTTGGGACAGACGGTAAGCTTGAGCACTTCCTCGCCGAAAAGAGAATACCCCTGCTGCTCAAGGCGATTTTTAAGCAACGCCGCTTTGGGAATAAAGCGGGCAAGCTTTTCGGGATACTCGGTGAGGTAGCGGTTTAATGCGTCAAGCGACTGTAAAATTAAAAATGAGGGGCTTGTGGAACCGAAAAGCGCGAGCGAATTTTTAGCCTGCTGTGAGAAAATCTCGGGCGCAGAAGGGGAGATATGCAGATAGGCGGCTCCTGTGAGTGCGGGCAGCGTTTTGTGCGCCGAGGAGCAGCAAACATCCGCGCCGAGATCTGTCGGGAACGTCGAGTGCGGCAGGAATTTCATATACGCACCGTGAGCCGCATCGACCGCGAGTAAGACGCCGTGTTTACGGCAGACCTCGGAAATACGGGCAATATCCGCAGTTTTTCCCGTGTAGTCGGGGCTCGTTAAGTAAAAAGCGATGGGTTTTTGGTCCTGTTTTGAGAAAAACTCGTCTAAGTATTCTGCAGTGAAACTGCAGGAGAGGTAGGAGCCTTCATTTTCGGGGAATACCCATACTACGTCAAAATCAAGCAGTGCGGCGGCAGAGAGAAAGGTCCTGTGCGCGTTTCTTGCGGCGGCAATAAGGGGTCTTTTGCACAGCTCCTTTGCGTATCTGCAGATGAGGTCACACATTGCGCGTATGCACTGTGAGGAACCTTCCGCCGAAAAAAAAGTATCGCAGCCGAAAAGAGCTGATGCATTTTTTTCACTTTCGGCAATAATTCCGCACGCTTCGTAAAGGCAGTCGGCTCCCTCGATTTCGGTGATGTCATATTGTTCAAATCCGAGTAGCTTTTTGCCCTTGTGTCCGGGAATGTGGAGCCGCAAGGGAGCTTTTTCGGAATATTTTTTGACAAAATCGCAGATCGGTGTATTCATACTATTCACCGAGAGCTCTGTGTACGGCGAGCATTACGGCGCATTCCATTCGTTTGCGAAACAGCTTGCAACCGTACTCGTAAATGCCGGTAACCGAGCCTGTGGAGTGATATGCATTAGCAGCACAGCCGCCGGAGCAGTAAAGTCTTGCCCAGCAGTCGCGGCACTCGGGGTGGGAGTAGACATTGCAGGAAGCGAACTCCTTTTGTCTTTCGGTGTTGACCACACCGTTCCAAATGTCGCCGAGCTTAAAGCTTTCGTCGCCGACGAATTGGTGGCAGGGGTAGAGATCGCCCCACGGAGTAACCGCCATATATTCCGAGCCGCTTCCGCAGCCTGAGATGCGTTTATAGATGCAGGGACCGTCCTCAAGGTCGAGCATATAGTGGTAAAAGGTGAAGGGATCCCCCTCTTTATCCTTTTTTATCATCAGCTGCGCGAGCTTTTCATATTGTTCAAGTACGATGGGGAGATCCTCGTCGGTGAGAGCAGACGGATCATTTTCCGCGCATACTACCGGCTCCATACTGAGCTCTCTGAAGCCGAGCTCCAGCATTTTTTCGATATCCTTAAGAAAATCGGGATTTGCGTGGGTAAAGGTTCCGCGCATATAATAATTTTTCCCGCCGCGCTCCTCAACGAGCTTTTGGAACTTGGGGACTATCCTCTCCCAGCTTCCGTTACCCGCGTAATCGACACGGTATCGGTCGTGTATCTCTTTTCTTCCGTCAAGACTTAAAACTACGTTTGAGCACTCGCGGTTAGCAAAATCAATGACGCCGTCGTCGATCTGTATGCCGTTTGTGGTGAGGGTAAAGCGGAAATTTTTATTGTGCTGCTTTTCGATACTTCTGGCGTAGGCAACCAAATCTTTGACTACTTGAAAATTCATAAGGGGCTCGCCACCGAAGAAGTCCACCTCAAGATTTCTGCGGCTGCCGGAATTTTCAATCAGAAAATCGAGAGCTCTTTTACCCACCTCAAAGCTCATTACCGCGCGCTCGCCGTGATATTTACCCTGACTTGCAAAGCAGTAGGAGCAGTTGAGATTGCATGTATGAGCGACGTGCAGGCACAGTGCCTTAACGACTCCTGCAGTCTTCTCTTTAAGGTGTCCCGCCATACTCTCAAAGGTGTCGGGAGCAAAAAGCTGTCCCGATTTTTTGAGCTCATCTACCTGAGCGATACATTCCGAGATGTCGTTTTTAGATATGTCGGGGTACTTTTTTGAAAGAGCGGTAATTATCTCGCTCGAAGAGGACTCCTCAAACATACCTATTACGTCGTATGCGAGCTCGTCCACCGCGTGTACCGCACCGGAACACACGTCCAAAACGATATTATATCCGCCCAATTTATATTGATGAATCATAATTTATGACCATAGCCGTAAAAACGGCGATCCTTTCTTTAAGAAAAAACGCCGCCGATAAGGCAGCGTTTCGGCGTATTGCAATTACTTGCTTTCTTTAGAGCTTTCGCACTTCTGGTTAGCGATTCCGCAGCTAGTCTTGCAAGCGGACTGGCAGGAAGTCTGGCACTCGCCGCAACCGCCTTTTTTAGCGCTCTCGCACAGATTGCGGGTCTTTATAGTTTTAATGCGTTCCATATAAATAACCTCCACAAAAAATCTTCGAAAATATTTTAACACGCATGGGAATAAAAGTCAATACGTCTAATTGGCTCTGCGGAGTAGAAAATGGGGAGATATTGCGGTATTATTACGGTGCGCGGTAAAATTCTCGGTTTGCGAGAGTAATTTTCGGTTCGGGGGTTTGAAATTATAAGGATATTTTTGTAAAATAATAATATAGAACACGTCAAAAAGGAGAAGGGGTAATTATGCCGGGGAGCACGATGGGAGAGTTTATGGCGGCGCTGAGGAAGGCGAGCAAAATGACTCAGCAAGAGGTAGCAGAGCGGCTTAACGTATCGAACAAGGCGGTGAGCAGGTGGGAGCGCGGCGAGTGCGCGCCGGACATTTCACTTTTACCTGCAATAGCGGAGATGTTCGGAGTAAGCTGCGACGAGCTGATAAAAGGCAGGCGGAGTGCGCAGGAGCAAAACGAGGTAAAATTTGAAAAGAGGATAAAGGCGGCGGTAAACCGCACGATGTCAAAATTCAAGACGATGATATGGATATCTCTTGCACTTTCTGCGGCGGGACTCATCTGCAATTTAGCGATATCCTACGGCTTTTTTGAGGTAATTATCGGTTTTGCGGTAATGCTGCTGTTTTGTGTTGCGGCGGTAATAGTTGCGGTATCTGCGGTAAACAAGATGAAAGAGGCAAAAAATGATAACGAGCTGTTTGAGGAGCTTGACGGAGTAATGCTCGGAAGATTTAACAGTACGCTCGGGAATTGGTCGTTTGTAGCATTTTTTGCGGTATTAGCGGCAGTACTTTTTTCGCTTCCGCTCGTACTTTTCAAATCGGAGCAATACGTGGAAAGCGTTTTGTCGATACAGAGTTATTTCGGCGACTTTTTCTTTGTGACAGTACTCATTCTTGTGCCGGTATTTTTAAAGCTGAGGGAACCGTGTGCGTCGTGGATTACCGAGGGGAAGATACCGAAACGGGCGAAAGGTGAGGAGTTCCGTGCAAAAAGGAAGATGACGGCGCTGCAGCTCGGACTTTCGCTTTTGGCGGGAGTACTTTTTGTACTTGGTCCCTGCTTTGAAAAT
>CAJGEB010000020.1 GCA_904502045.1 uncultured Oscillospiraceae bacterium | reverse complement strand
TAAATGAGCAGTCAATAGCAAAGATGAAGGACGGAGCTCGTATACTTAACTATTCTCGTGGAGAACTTGTAACAAGTGGAGATGTTCTTGCAGCATTAAAGAGTGGAAAGCTTGCAGCATACGTTACTGACTTCGTAAGCGATGATCTTATCGGTGAAGAGGGAGTTATAGCGTTCCCGCACCTTGGAGCATCCACCCCCGAATCTGAAGATAACTGTGCTAATATGGCAGTGCTCCAGACAATAGATTACATTGAGAACGGTAACATAGTAAACTCTGTAAATATGCCTAATATACAGGTAGCAAGAGGAACCGGTGCTCGGATCGCGGTAATTTACAAGGATAGCGCTGACACCTTTAACAAGATAAGCGCAGTAGCCGCTGATAAGAAGTTAGAGGTAGAGGCAGTGAGTGCGAAGTCGAGAAAAGAGATGGCGTACGCTATGATAGATGTTAAGGGTACTGTATCTGATGACGTTGTTGCAGCTTACGCGGCTATCGACGGAGTAATCAAAGTAAACGTATTCTGATAAATAAAACAAAAGTCCCCGCAGAGAGCGGGGATTTTTATTTTGTTAAAAAGAGGACCTCGATGAGAAATCATCGAGGTCTTTTGCGTGTTAAAGTATTTTGAAATTACTGCTTCTTACCCGAGAAAAACTTGTTGATAACGAGAGTGGCTAAAATTATCACACCGATAATAACGAAGATGACCAACATTCCCTTACCCATATAACCGAGCATATCTACAAATTTTTCGGGCTGAAAATTTATTTCGGGTACAGAAGGAGCCGCGCTCAAAAATGCTGTTAAAAATTTCATTTTAAAATCCCCCTTTATTTCGCGAAGAAGCTGAGAATGATACCGCCGGCAATAACCGAAGCGATCTGTCCAGACACATTAACGCCGATGGAGTGCATAAGCAGGAAGTTTTGCGGATCCTCTTTGAGTCCCATTTTGTGAACGATTCTTCCTGACATCGGGAAAGCGGAGATTCCCGCCGCGCCGATCATTGGGTTTATCTTCTTTTTAAGGAAGAGATTGAGGAACTTTGCAAAAAGTACACCGCCTGCGGTATCAACGATGAAGGCGATAAGTCCGAGTCCGAGAATGAGCAGGGTATCGACCTTCAGGAACTGCTCAGCAGTCATATTAAATGCGACTGAGATTCCGAGGAATATCGTAACCAGATTTGCGAGGACCTTCTGAGCGGTTTCAGAGAGGGAATCAAGAACTCCGCACTCTCTGATAAGGTTGCCGAACATGAGGAATCCGATAAGAGCCGTTGCCTGCGGAACGATAGCAGAAACGACGAGGGTTATGAGTATCGGGAACATAATTCTGGTGAGCTTGGAAACGGATTTTTGCTCATAGGGCATACGAATGAGGCGTTCCTTTCGGGTGGTGAGGAGCCTTATAACAGGCGGCTGAATAATCGGAACAAGTGCCATATAAGAGTATGCGGCAACGGTAATGGCTCCTTTATATTGGGAACCGAGGGTATTTGCAACAGCAATAGATGTGGGACCGTCAGCAGCGCCGATGATTGCAATAGAAGCGGCGTCGATTTCGGGGAAGAACATACGCGCCATCGCAAGAGTAAAGAAGATACCAAACTGCGCCGCCGCACCGAAAAGCATAAGCTTGGGATTGGAAAGTAAGGGACCGAAATCTATCATTGCACCGATTCCAATGAAGAGGAGCAGCGGAAAAAGCTCGTTAGCGATTCCTGCGTGATAGAGCTCATTAATAGGACCGGTAAGCGCCTCCGAAAAAGGAATATTTACAAGTAGGGTTCCGAAGCCCATCGGTAAAAGAAGAGTCGGCTCCATTTCTTTTTTTATTGCAAGGAAAATGAGCAAGCATCCGATTAAAATCATAACTCCTTGCTGCCAGGTGAACTCCAGCAAATTGCGGTAAAGAATGTCCATTTTTGATTAGCCTCCGTTAAATTAATAAAAACACCTTGAACATTTTAACACATTATTTGAAAAAATCAAGATATTTGAAGACAAAAAAGACTACGATGAAAATTTATCGCAGTCCTTTTAATTTTTATACATTATTAATATATTACGGCGCCGTACCAACAAGCCAGCCTTTCGAGTACCTCTTTTGCGATTTCCGAACGGGAGTCAATAAGTGCTTTACCGCAGTAGAAGATGAGAGCGGCTTCGAGAGCTTCCTCTGAATCGGAGAGAAAAGCTATCGGTAAGTCAGCTATATAGGAGTTAAGAGAGAATTGGTAAGCGTCATCGAAGGAGTCGACCTTAACGGTAATTATATCGTATCCTTCATCTGAAAGGGTAACGAGCTCATCCGCCATATCCACGGAGCATACAAGCGGCTCGGTAGAGCCGGCGGTTTCGTTTATCCAAAAGATATCGGTTGCGTTTGCAGCGTATATAGGAGAAAAATCGGGGTACTCAGTATGAAGAAGAGGGGGCTTATTTTTGATTTGCAGCGCTCGCTCGCTGAATTTATTACAGGTAAGCTTTCCGCCGACTACCGAAAATCCGAGACTGATAAGCTTTTCGGCAAAAGAGCGTGACTCGGGAGTGTCATCACTTATCTTAATAATAAAAGGAGTATCCGCAAAATCAGACAGACTTTTAATCAAATCAAGGGTGGAGTCGTCATACGCAAAAAGTTCGAGTCCGAAGGCTGACGCTTTGAGCGAATTTAATGTAATGAGTGCGCTGAGAGGTACGAATTCGGGAGCCTCATCCGAGTACGACATAATGGGAATAACGGGTAAATTTGCTTGTTTAGCTCCCAAGAGAGCCATACGGATATCGGCAAGAGAGGAAAATCCGTCACAAATAATCAGGTCGACACCGAGCTCGGCAAGGACAAGTGCTTGTGATGAATAAATATTGAGAAGATCAAGCACGGGAACCTCACCGAAGGGCTCAGCAGTGACTCCCGACGGAAGAATTTTCCCTGAAATTGAAGCAGCAGTACCCTTTATCGCTTCCTTATAAATAGATACGATTTTCCTGAAAAGGTCAAAATCTTTATCGTTTTGAAAATTCTCGGAATCTTGATTTTTGAAAGGGAGTGCGGGAAGGCATAATACGTCGGCACCCGAGCTTACAAACTTGCGTAAAACCGCAACGGCGGTTTCGGAGTTTTCACAAGTCCATTTGAGTATGTTATCATTGTCGGGAGCTCCGAGAGAAACGAGAGCAGAGTAAAAATCGTCGTCCGTAAAAATCACAGATGAAGATATATCCATTTTTCTTCTCCTTAAAATGAAAAGATCACATTACTTCGGGTGCGTCTATTTTAAGCATAGAGAGTATGTTTTTGAGGGTAGTGCGTACCGCGATGCAGAGAGCTATTCTCGCCTGAGTGAGCTCGGGATCGTCGCAGTTTACCCTGCAGGAATTATAAAACTTGTGGAAAAGCGATGCGAGATCGATCGAATACTTCGTGATCTTTGCGGGATCGCGGTTTTGTGCCGCATCAATAACTATTGAGGGGAATCTTGCTGTTTGGAGTATAAGTTCAAGCTCTGAGGGATCGGTGAGGAGCTCAAGCTGCTTTGAGGATACCTCAGCGGGAGCAACTCCCTGAGCTGCAAGATTTTTGAGGATACTGCAGATGCGGGCGTGAGCATACTGAACGTAATATACCGGATTTTGTGAGGACTGCTCCGCTGCAAGACCTAAATCGAAGTCAAGACGGCTGCCGGGCTCACGCATATTGAAGAAGAAGCGCGCGGCGTCGATCGGAATCTCCTCAAGGAGATCTGTCAAAGTGATCGCCTTGCCGGTGCGCTTGCTCATTCTTACTGCCTCGCCGTTTTGGGTAAGGCGAACGAGCTGCATAAGTACGATGTCGAGCTTGCTTCCGTCGAGCCCGATAGCATCCATCGCGCCCTTAAGACGAGCCACGTGGCCGTGGTGGTCGGCTCCCCAAACGTTGATAACGGTATCGAATCCGCGGACAGCAAATTTGTTGAAATGGTAAGCGATATCGGCGGCAAAGTAGGTGGGAGCACCGTTTGCGCGGATGAGCACCTCGTCCTTTTCAGCACCGAAGGAGGATGCCTTGTACCAAAGCGCGCCGTCTTTTGAATAGGTAAGACCTTTTTCGCGCAGTATGCTGATGACGTTATTCACCGAGCCGTCATCGTGAAGATTTTTTTCGTGGAACCAAACGTCGTAAGTGATGCGGTATTTTCCGAGATCGCGTTTGAGGTTAGCGATATTTATGGGTAACGCGTAGGCGACTAATGCATCGCGGCGTTCGCGTTCGGTGGAGTTAAGGTAAGCATCACCGAATATTTCGGCAAAATTTGCGGCGTGCGCTTTAATATCATCGCCGTGGTAGCCGTCTTCGGGGAACTGGAACGCTTCTTCTCCGAGGAAATGCTGACAGTAACGTGCTTCGAGGGAAGCTCCGAATTTTTCGATCTGGTTTCCCGCGTCGTTAATGTAGAATTCTCTCGTAACGTCATAGCCTGCAGCGTCAAGGGCTGCGGCAAGACAGTCGCCCAAGGCTCCGCCGCGGGCATTGCCCATGTGCATAGGACCGGTGGGATTAGCGGAAACGAACTCCACCATCACCTTTTTGCCCTGTCCGTAATTGGTTTTACCAAAATTTTCCTTTTCCTCGAGTGCTGCAGATACTACGTGAGCAAACCACGAAGGCGACAGGAAAAAGTTGATAAATCCGGGACCCGCTATCTCGACCTTGCTGAAGAAGGAACCGGTAAGGTCGATGTGAGAAAGTATGGTCTGAGCGATTTTTACGGGTGCAGAGCGGAATATCTTCGCCGAAACCATAGCTACGTTTGCGGCGAAATCTCCGTGGGAACGGTCGGCGGGAATTTCCACCGTAAAATCAGGAATATCAGCTTGCGCAAGTTCGTTTAAGTCGAATGCGGTTTTCAGACTTGAGCTGATAAGACGGCGTATTTGTTCGGTCGTCAAATAAATAGGATCAGACATTTAGTTTTTACACTCCTCAATATTTATAAATACTTCATTTTCGCTTGATAAAGCGGTATTGATATCCAAAGAATATTTAAAATTCAGTTCACCGCCGGAATCGGTTAATTTTGAGGTGATACTGTCGCAGGAAACTCCGATGGTGAGGAAGTCGAAGCCGACATCGTACCTGCATTGATGGCGGGCTCCTTTTTCTATAATGAGCTGCTGACGGGAGCTTCCGCTGCGTGTCATAGTTACCTTGTGGCTGCCCTCGACCTTGAGGACGGTTTTCATTCCATCCATACCGGTAAGCAGCGACTCATCGTAGCAGATGTAGTAGTCGTCTTTTTTGCGGTAGAAGGAGCCGCGGGTGGTAAGTTCAACGGCATCGGATTCCCCGTCTGCCGACTGTATTCCTTTAATAGATATAAGAACGTCTTTTTTCATTTTAAAGTACCTTTGATTTGAGTAAATTATTTTTCGAAATCGACCTTTTCGATGTTGGTTATTTTTTCTCCGAGGAGCTCCTCTGCAATACCGGAAAATCCGTCGATATCGTCGCTTACGAAGTAGCGTTTGGTTCCGACGGAATCTTTGTCGTGGAGCATATCGTTTTTTGCGAGGAATCCCGCAACGTCGATAACCGTTTCTTTTCCGGTATCAATAAGAGCGACGTCGGGACCCACTGCCTTGGAGATTATTCCGCTTATGAGGGGGTAGTGCGTACAGCCGAGGATAAGGACGTCGACATCTGAGCTGCGAATCGGAGCAAGATACATCTCAGCGGTAAGGTTTGTTATCTGATTGTCCTCGGCGATAAGACCGTTTTCGACAAGCGGTACGAAAAGAGGACAGGGCTGGGTAAAGATTTCGGCTTGGGGTAATACGTTGTGAATGTATCTTTGGTACGCACCGCTGTTTATGGCGGAAGCAGTACCTATAACGCCGATTCGTCCCGAACGCGTACTGCGGCAGGCTGCGTTGGAGGCAGATGCGAGTACACCGAAGAAGGGTACGGGAAGACGGGCGATTTCAGACTGAGGGAGCACTGCGCTTACCGTTCCGCAGGCGGCGATTATCATTTTAACGTCATGCTGCAGTAAAAAATCTATATCTTCTCGTGCGTATCTGATGATAGTCTGCTGACTGCGTGTTCCGTAGGGTACTCTTCCTGTATCTCCGAAATATACGATATCTTCAGAAGGGAGTGCGGCTACGAGCTGACGGACGATGCTGAGTCCGCCCAATCCCGAGTCAAATACGCCGATAGGTCTGTTATCCATAAAATCACCATCGCTTTGCAAAAGTTGAGGTTACCGTGAAAACGGGTCCCCGAAACAAAGTTATTTTACATTATAATGGTTATGGTTAGTCGAAACATCTCTGTTTCGACACAAAATCTCTGATTTTGAAACAAATTTTCCTTGAAAATTTGACCATAACCATTGCAATGATTGTTATGCAAAATCAAATTCTACCATTTGATTTTGCTAAAGCCGCTTGAAAAGCGGCTTGTAGAAGCGCTTTTGAGCGTTTCGACAAATTACAATCATTATAGCATAAATATATTCAAACCGCAACGATTTTATAAAAAACAATTGCATTTTATAAAGAAAAGAGGTAAAATGGGGAGGAGGAGCTTGGAGATGCGGCGAAAGCAGCGATAAAGCGGCCGAAAAAGGCTCCAAACAGAGTCCGATAAGAGAAAAAGAGTAAAAAATAGTCAAAAAATGAAAAAAATCTCTTGACTTGGACTTGCAAAGTATGATATAGTTGTAATTACCTCTGAAAGGGTTATTTTTTATGTTCAAAAATTAGCGTTCTTTTTCGAGGGAGGCAACCCACAACAGATAGCAAAAAAATCCGGTAATCAGGAGGTGCCGAAATGAGGGTAAAAATTACCTTATCTTGTACGGAATGTAAACAGCGCAACTACAACACGATGAAAAACAAGAAGAACGATCCTGACAGACTTGAGATGAACAAGTACTGTAAGTTCTGCAGGAAACATACCCTTCACAAAGAGTCGAAGTGATTGAGAGGGAGAGGTGCTAATATGGCTAATGCAAACGCAAATGCAAACGGAGCAAAATTCAGTATAAAAGCTCTTCCCGCAAAGATCGCGCGTTCTTTTAAGGATATGAAAGGCGAAGTAAAGAAAGTCGTATGGCCGAGCAAAAAGCAGGTAATCAACAATACGGTTATCGTACTTGTGGCTATGGTTATAGCAGCTGCTTTTATAGGCGCACTTGATTTTCTTATGTCGCTTCTGCTTGATTTATTTTTTTAGTAACGCGTAGTTTCGGACGAGAGTACGAAATTAAGGTGCGGAGGTAGGAAGGTAAGATATGGCAGAAAACGCGAGATGGTATGTTATCCATACCTATTCCGGATACGAGAACAAAGTCGCAACAAACCTTGAGAAAGTAGTGGAGAACAGAAGACTTCACGATCTTATACAAGAGGTGCGGGTTCCGACGGAGATCGTAACGGAAATAAAGGATAATCAGAAAAAAGAAGTTGAACGCAAAATATTCCCTGGATATGTATTGGTGAAGATGGTAATGACGGACGATTCTTGGTATGTAGTAAGGAACGTTCGCGGAGTTACCGGCTTTGTAGGACCGGCTTCCAAGCCCGTACCGCTTACCGATAAGGAAGTAGCGGCACTCGGAATGGAGTCAAGGCCGACAGAGGTGGGATATGCGGTAGGAGATTCGGTGTATATCACCGGCGGACCGCTTGAAGGCTTTATCGGTACGGTTGAAGCTATCGACATCGCTAAGAACAGCGTAAGAGTAATAGTTTCGATGTTCGGAAGGGAAACACCGGCAGAGCTTGAGTTAGAACAGGCAAAACCGGTAGAATAAAAAGCTTTTTAAAGAGGAGGCAGCTTTGAAAAGAAGCGGCCGCACGGTTCGGAACATTGGATGAAGGACCGTTTTTAGTGGGAGGGGTTCCAAAGGAACTCCGCCAAATACCACATAATTTTTGGAGGTGCAAAAAATGGCTCAAAAGGTTGTCGGCTACATTAAGTTGCAGATACCTGCCGGAAAAGCGACTCCGGCGCCCCCTGTAGGACCTGCATTAGGACCGTACAGTATCAACATTGTTGGATTCACAAAGGAATTTAATGAGCGTACAAAGAACGATATCGGACTTATAATTCCGGTAGTAATCACTGTATACGCAGACCGTTCTTTCTCGTTCATCACCAAGACTCCGCCCGCAGCAGTTCTTATAAAGAAAGCATGCGGAATCGAAAGCGGATCCGGAAAACCTAATAAGGATAAGGTAGCGAAAATAACCAAGGAACAGATCAAGGCTATCGCTACACAGAAAATGGTAGACCTTAACGCTGCAAATATCGAGACTGCTATGAGTATGATCGCAGGAACCGCACGCAGCATGGGCGTAGTAGTAGAGGACTAACCTTCCGGGTGGGAGGAATTTCCGTTATATACCACTCAAGTGGGAGGAGTAAAGAATAATGAAACACGGTAAAAAATATATTGAAAGCGCAAAGAAGATAGAGCGCGCGAGATTGTATGATACCGCCGAAGCTTTAGGACTCTGCGTTGAGTCTGCTAAAGCGAAATTTGATGAGACGGTAGAAGTACACGTAAGACTCGGCGTTGACTCTCGTCACGCTGATCAGCAGGTAAGAGGAGCAGTAGTGCTTCCCAACGGAACCGGTAAGAGCGTAAGAGTACTTGCCTTTGCAAAGGGCGATAACGTACAGAAGGCTCAGGAAGCCGGCGCTGAATTTGTCGGAGCCGAGGATATGATGCAGAAGATCCTTCAGGAAGGCTGGATGGATTTTGATATCGTAATAGCAACCCCTGATATGATGGGAATCGTAGGACGTCTCGGTAAGGTGCTTGGTCCCCGCGGACTCATGCCCAACCCCAAGGCAGGAACCGTAACCCCTGATATCGCAAAGGCTATTCTCGAGGCAAAAGCAGGTAAGATCGAGTACAGACTCGACAAAACCAATATCATCCACTGCCCGATCGGAAAGGCTTCTTTCGGAACCGAAAAGCTTCAGGAGAACTTCGATACCCTTATGGGAGCAATCGTTAAAGCGAAGCCTGCAGCTGCAAAAGGACAGTATGTAAAGTCCTGTGTCGTATCTGCGACTATGGGCCCCGGCATAAAGATCAATCCGGCGAAATTTGCTACTGTATAAAAATACTTGACAAGCGGTTAATTATGATTTATAATTAATGAGTTGTTAAGATTACAAGTTAATAATCCGAAGACCGTAGGTTCAAACGCGAGTTTGTATAATGGGTAACCGCCTGCCGAGGATGAGTACAGAGCTTTTGCGTATCTAAGGGTACGCTTGAGGGAGCTGTTCGATCCGAGGTGTAGTGCGGGACGAACGGCTCCTTTTGTATTTACGGTTCGAGGTGGGCGAATAAAACAGAGTAAAGAGGTGAAAAATTTGCCAAGCGAGAAAATTTTACTTCAAAAACAGCAAATCGTAGCTGAATTAGCTGAGAAGTTAAAGGGTTCTGTTGCAGGTGTGCTCGTAGACTATAAGGGAATAACCGTTGCTGACGATACAAAGCTTCGTAAGGAGCTGCGTGAGGCAGGAGTTGAGTACACCGTAATAAAGAACAGACTTTTGGCTCTTGCTGCTAAAGAAGCAGGTCTTGAAGGAATGATTCCGACTTTGGAAAATTCCACAGCTCTTGCAGTAAGCGAAAGCGATCATGTAGCTGCCGCTAAAATACTGAACAAGTATGCAGAAGGATCCAAAGGAAAATTCACTGTAAAATGCGGATTTGTAGAGGGAAATGTTATTGATGCTGCAGGTGTAGCAGAACTTGCACAGCTGCCTTCCAGAGAAGTACTCGTTGCGAAGGTTCTCGGCGGATTCAACGCTCCTATATCCGGATTTGCAAATGTACTCAGTGCCAACCTGCGTGGATTGGTCGTTGCTCTTAATGCAATTGCTGAAAAACAAAGTGCGTAATTAAACGCGAAAAAAATTAACAAAAAAAATTAAAAACAAAAATTTGTGGAGGTAAATTATCATGGCTTCTGAAAAAGTAGTAAAATTAATTGAAGATGTAAAGGCTCTTACCGTTCTTGAGCTCTCCGAGCTCGTAAAGGCTCTCGAAGAGGAATTCGGCGTATCCGCAGCTGCTCCCGTAGCTGTTGCTGCCGCTGCTGCTCCTGCAGCTGCTGCCGCTGCTGAAGAGAAGACCTCTTTTGACGTTGTTCTCGCTGACGTAGGCGCTAACAAAATGCAGGTAATCAAGGTAGTTAAGGACGTAGTAGGTCTCGGACTTAAAGAGTCCAAGGATCTCGTTGATGCTGCTCCGAAGACCCTTAAGGAAGGCGTATCTCAGGCTGACGCTGATGCTATAAAGGCTAAACTTGAAGAGGTTGGAGCTAAAGTTGAAATCAAATAAGTTGATTTTGACAAGTAGTCGAAACTTTACGGCGCGAACCGAGTGGTTTGCGCCGTTTTTCCATTAAAATACAGACAAAAGGGAATAAATTTTTTAAATTTGTTTTGGTTTTGTTTATATTTTAATAATAAGCTTATATTATTTATTAGTGAATTTTTTATGAGGAGAAATAGTCATGGGATTTTTTCAGAATATGAGGTACAGATTTTCGCAATGGATGTACGGAAGGTATGGTACTGATG
>CAJGEB010000019.1 GCA_904502045.1 uncultured Oscillospiraceae bacterium | reverse complement strand
CTCGCACCTTTATTCCGTACTCCTCCATAAGCTCCCGCACCGCACCGATATGGTCAAAATGTCCGTGTGTCAGAAGTATCTCTTTCGGAATAATTCCTTCACTCTTGATTACTTTCTTTATTATTTCTGCGTTAGCTCCCGGATCAATTATTACCCCTTCTTCGCCTGTGTCTCCTATAATATAGCAGTTCGTACCCAGCATTCCTACCTGTATCTTATGAATTTTCATAGCTTCTCCCGCCTATTTCATTATTACGTCGGTATCTAAAATTATCGTTGTCGGTCCGTCATTTTCCTGCATTATTCTCATTTCCGCTCCAAATCTTCCGCAAGCCACATCTTCTACTCCGTTACCCGCAAGCTCCTTCTTGAACAGCTCATATAACGGCTCCGCTTGCTCAGGCCGCGCCGCTTCAATATATGACGGTCTGTTTCCCTTCTCACTGTTAGCGCAAAGAGTAAAATTAGATACCACCAAAATTCCCCCGCCAATATCCTTTACCGACAGATTCAGCTTATCTTCCGCATCCTTAAATATTCTTAAATTTGCAGCCTTCTTCGCAAGAAATTTCGCTTCTTTTTCGGTATCGTTAACACTTACTCCAAGTAACAGCGTCATTCCGCGACCGATTTTCCCCGTTAGCTCCCCTTCTGCCCATACCGCAGCCGAGCTAACCGCTTGTATTACTGCCTTCACTTTTCCTACCTCGTTTTTCTTTCTACCGAAACGACTCCCGAAATGCGCTGGAAGTTCGATATCACTATTTTCAGCTGCTCCACGCCCGTGACTCCAAAGGTTATCTCTATCGCCGCGTGTCCGTCCTTAAGCTCCCGCGCATTGAGCGAATGTATCGGTATCCGTAAATTCGCCAGCGCTACACTTACATCCGCCAAAAGTCCGCCTCTGTCAAGCGCAAGTATCTCTATCGTGGATTTGTATGTCTCCTTTGCGCTCGTTTCCCACTCGGCGCTTACCCAACGTCCTTTTTGATTTTCGTCTTCTATTCCCCGAACTGCATTTTCACAGTCCTTTTTGTGTATAGATACTCCGTATCCGCGAGTCACAAACCCTATTATCTCGTCACCCGGAAGCGGATTACAGCAATGTGCAAATTTTACAAGACATTCTTCAAGTCCTTCGACTATTACTCCGCCTGACGCTTTGCGCTCCCTCTTGCTCTTCTGTACTGCTTTTTCTATAAACGGGGTCTCCTCAGTACGATAACTCCGCTGATACTCATCCTTTATCCTCGGCATTATCTTCGTAAGAGATACTCCGCCGTATCCTATTGCCGCATAAAAATCCTCTGTCGTCAGATACTTCTGCCGACGCGCTATCTCATCTATAAACTGCTCGTATTCCTCGGCAGTAAATTCCATATTATTGCGCTTGAACTCTTTCTCTATCTCTGTGCGTCCCTCAAGCACGTTCTCTTCGCGCTTCTCCTTCTTAAACCAGCTTCTTATCTTGTTCCGAGCCTCACTCGTTTTTACAATATTCAGCCAGTCCCTGCTTGGTCCGCGCCCCTGCACGTTTGAGGTAATTATCTCAACTATCATCCCCGTTTTCAGTTGGTGATTGATGGGTACCATCTTTCCGTCAGCTTTCGCTCCGACCATCTTGTTTCCTACCGCAGTGTGTATCGCGTACGCAAAGTCTATTACCGTTGCTCCCAGCGGCAGACTCTTTACGTCCCCCTTCGGAGTAAACACAAATACCTCTTCAGGAGATAAGTCGCTCTTTATCGAACGCACGATATCCTGAACGTCATCAGACTCCTTTTGTACCTCTAAAAGCTGTCTTATCCACGAAAGCCGCTCGTCTAATCTATCTGTGGGACCCGTTATTCCCTCTTTATATTTCCAGTGCGCAGCTATTCCGTATTCAGCCGTGTGGTGCATATCCCACGTTCTTATCTGTACCTCAAACGGCATCTGCCCTTTATCTATTACCGTTGTGTGCAGCGACTGATACATATTCTGCTTGGGCGTAGATATATAATCCTTGAATCTGTTCGGTATCGGCGTCAGCATATCGTGTATTATTCCGAGAATGTTGTAGCACTCGTTTACCGAGTCCACTATTATCCTTACCGCATATATATCATATATCTCCTCAAACGCTCTTCCGTTCATATATACCTTGCGGTATATTCCGTATATGCTCTTTACTCTGCCCTCTATATAAACATCAGGATATTCCGGCTTTATTCTGTTATACAGCTTGTCTTTTATCAACTGCAAAAACTCGTTCCTATCCTCTTTTTCACTCGCCAATCTCAAATTTATCTCTTCGTAAGCTATCGGATCCAAATATTCTATCGCTGCATCCTCAAGCTCCTCTTTTATCGTGTATATTCCGAGGCGGTGCGCGAGCGGAGCATAAACCTCCATCGTTTCAAGCGCTTTCTCTCTTCTCTTCGCTTCACTCTTAGCACTCATCGTTCTCATATTATGCAGTCTGTCCGCGAGCTTTATGATGATTACTCTTATATCCTTAGCCATCGCAAGCAGCATCTTCCTTATATTCTCCGCCTGCTGCTCCTCTTTTGTTGTGAAATTCAGCTTTGTCAGCTTTGTTACTCCGTCAACAAGGTCTGCTACAGATTGTCCGAATTTTCTCTTCAGCTCCTCAAGCGTTACCGCTGTATCTTCCACTACGTCATGCAACAACGCTGCTGTTATCGTTTCTTCATCCATTCCGAGCTCTATAAGTATAAGCGCAGCTTCAGCAGGATGAGTAATATACTCATCCCCCGACTCCCTTTTCTGCCCTTTATGCGCTTCCTTAGCCAGCATATACGCTTCTTCAATTACCGCAGTATCATACTGCCTTCCGCTCTTCTCAATAGCGGTCATTATCCTTTTCAGTAATTCGTCCATCTTCACTTTCCCCTTACGGAACTTCTCAAAATTATTCCACTTGCCTTACACAAGCTTCTATCTTCTTATATGCTTCAGAATTGAACAGATCCGCTCTGCCCTCATATTTTACCGTATCTATTCTTTCACATCCGTCATTATCGCTTATCTCTATAAGTCCCTCGTACTCAAGAACCTCCAAAGCAAGTCGCATCTTGCAGTAGTTTATTCCTTCTCCCGAAACCCGCTCGCAAAGCCTTTCATACCCAAAGCTATATCCGTTGCAGCTCTTCAAATATTTGTATATTACCGAAAAATCCTCTCGGCTCGGCAAATTATCGCTGTCAAGCACTCCGCTTTTACAGTATTTATCGTATGCAGATTTTCCCGCAAATATCATTTCTTGATGTAACTGTGCGAGTCTTATATCGAGTATTCTTACAGTAACTCTCTCTTCTCCGTTATACTCATTTACACTGCATGCCACCGCTATATCTACAATTTCTCCGACACTGAACGGAAAACCCTTTGCGGTAACGCCGAAATATACAGCCGATACTCCCCCTCCGTCCCTTGCGAGCTTGAGTCTTATATGCTTATTATCTCCTATCGGGTATATCCCTTCGATTTTAAGCTTCCGTATCGCAAATACAGGTGACTCATTTCCGCACCCGAAGGGTTCAAGTACCGATAACCTCGCTATCTCTTCCACCGTTATCTCTGATGGATGCAGCAGCCTGTCTATCCTCTGTATATACTGCGGCATCTCTTCATACTTTTCTTCCGCATACTGCTGTATTCCTTCACAAAAAGCTTCTATAGCTTCAGTTTTTACAGTCAGTCCGGCAGCCATCGCATGTCCTCCGTATCTGACCAACATATCTCCGCAGCTCGATATCGCATCTATTATCGAAAATCCCTCGATACTGCGCGCAGATCCTCTTGCTTCTTCTCCGTTTATCGAAATAAGTATGCAGGGCTTACCGTATTTCTCAAGTATCTTCGCTGCGGTAATTCCTATTACCCCGTTATGCCACCCTTCTCCCCATATAACAAGTACTCTCTGATACAAAATCTCGGGCTTTTCCTTTATTATCCGCTCAACGTCCTCCATTATCCGCTTGTCTTCTTCTTTGCGGCTTAGATTTAACCCTTCAAGCTCCTGTGCTATCTCCGCTGCGTATTCCTCATCATCACAAAGCAGTAAAGTAAGCGCTTGTTTCGGATCCCCAAGCCTTGCCGCAGAATTTATCCTCGGCGCTATTCCAAAACCGATCGATTCAGATGTTATCTTTTTATCCGAAAGTCCTGCGCTTTCCATTATTGCTCGTATTCCTGCATTCTCTGTATTTTCTATAAGCTCAAGTCCTCTTTTTACTATGAGCCGATTTTCCTTCCTAAGCGGAGTTATATCCGCCACCGTTCCGATTGCTATTATATCTCCGTATCTCTCTAAAACACCGAATCCGTCGTCATTTTCAAGGGCGCACACAAGCTTGAACGCTACTCCTACTCCTGCAAGCTCCCCTAATATTCCGCTTTCATCTGCTCTGTGCGGATCCACCACCGCTACTGCTCTCGGAAGCTCTCCTTTTTGCTTATGGTGGTCCGTTACTACAACGTCAAGTCCAAGCTCAGCAGCGTAATCTATCTCTTCTACCGCCGCAATTCCGTTATCTACCGTTACGATAAGTCCCGCTCCAAACTTCTTTATCGCTCTTATCGCCCGCTTATTCAGTCCGTAGCCTTCCTTCTCTCTGTCCGGTATGTAATAACAAATATCTGCGCCAATACTCTCAAAATAAGAATATAACAGCGCAGTTGAGGTTATTCCGTCACAGTCGTAGTCTCCGTATATGCATATCTTCTCTCCGCATTCAAGCGCTCTGTTTATACGCTCCGCCGCTTTATCCATATCCTTCAATATAAACGGATCCGCAAAACTCTTTTCGTATGATAAAAATTCGCTCGCGTCACCCATCTCTTCCATTCCGCGAGCTGCTAAAATGTCCGCTACTATTCGAGATACGCCAAACTCCCTGCATATCTCCTCTGCTCTTTCCTTTTCTCTTCTTCTGAGCTCCCATTTTCTCATCGCTCTTTTACCGTCCGATTCCTTTTAAAATATTATCAGTTCTCCAAAATACTCAGGTTTATAAAAATCAGGTCTTCCGCTGTCTATCATATTCCAGCACGAATAGTGCGGGTGCGTCGTCAATATCCCGCATTTGTGAAAATTACCCCACATCTTCTTTCCGCTGTTGTACTGCGCTCCTTTATAAAATCCGTCAAGCTCTTTAAGGGAGATGAAAAAATCGGTTCCCCACAAGGTTTCTTCCTTCGTAAACACTACGTCGCTCTGCAGAAAATTTTTCGCCTTTATCTCCAAAGCTATCTCTCGACGGCCCGATTTTTCAGCTCCGATGCTGACCCGCGAAACTCCTGCCGGATTAAACTCAAAGCTCATATATTCATCCGATACTTCCGGTGCGGGATTAAACAAAAATCCAAGGCAGCTGTCCTCTTGTATATTCCCCTCGCCGCCTTTTATCTCCGCTCTCAGCTCGCGCTCACACGCTCTCAAACGGCACCAAAATCCCTCCGCCGTCATCACTACTTTTGCCGACGCGCTCGGAGCATTTCGGTACCCCTGCCACGGATACTCATTTATGTTGGCTTCCTCTACGTCCTCCCAACATATTCCGGCATCTCTATTTTCAATTCTCTGTATTATATACTCTTTTCTCATAGCAACATTACCTCTTTTTATATTATACCACAATACTCCTTTCTTTGCAACTTATTCCTATATTCCTCCAAATATAAAAAGTCCCGACAACAGCCGAGACCTTTCACATATTCTAAAACACCAACTGAACAAGCAGCATATATGCTATCGTTCCGACCGAAATCGAAAGCAGCATCTGTTTTTTCCACAAATGAAGTAGCGCTACTATCAATATGCATATCGCTTCAGGTATTCCGTGACTGCCGGAAAATAAGTCGATATCCTTTAAACAATATACCACAAGCAATCCGAAAGTAGCTGCGGGTAACACTTTGCCTATGTACTGTATATATTTAGGTGTAGGTTTATCTGACGAAAATACCACAAACGGTAAAAAGCGCGTCAAAATCGTTCCGAGTATCATCATCCCGATAGTTATTAAAAGCTGTGTGAACGTCATACCCTTTCCCCGCCTTTCTCAAGAGGCTTCCTCATAAGCGTCAATACTGCAATTATTCCTATCATTGCGGGAATGATAAATTTATCAGAACCGAAAATAATTAACGCTAAAAGGGAAAGTCCGAGTCCCAGCATTGCGCTGATATGGTTCTTTTCGTGTATCCACTGATTTATGAATATTACCACGAACATCGCCGTCATTACAAACTCTATTCCCTCTGCATTAAAGTTTATTACCGAGCCGAATATTCCTCCAAGCGTTGAGCCGATTATCCAATAGGAGTGGTCCAACAGCGTTACAAAAAACATAAACCATCCCTTATCAACCCCCTCGGGTATTTTTGCAGAGTAGTTTATCGAAAAGGTTTCGTCGCACATTCCGAAAATCAGATACAGCTTTTTCTTTCCCGTCCCGCGATATTTATCAAGCATCGATATTCCGTAAAAAAGATGCCTTGCGCTTATCATTAGTGTTACTGCAAGCGCTTGTATCGGATTAAACGCTCCGACAAGTAAATTTACCCCCACAAACTGAAGTGAACCTCCGAATACCGTTATACTCATAAGCATCGGGTACCAAAAACTAAAGCCCGACGCATTCATATATATTCCGTAGCTCAGTCCCAAAAAAGAAAATCCCGCAAGTATCGGTATCGTATGCGGAAACGCACTCACAAACGCTTTCTTCATTATTTTTATTTTACTCTGCATTTCTATGCCCCCATTTGTACACTTCCTACATTGTAGCACTACTCCCCATTCCATTCAAGCAACTATTCATTTTTTCTCTCCCGATTTTTGTTTTTTATCTTTTTTACCTCTTCATCATACTTGATTTATTTTATTTTTGTATTATAGTTATATATAGAATTTTTAATGCTTGGAGATATATATGAAACTATCTGAAACAAAACAAAGAGTCCTTTTGCTTTTTCTCACATTCCTCAAAATCGGAGCCTTCACCTTCGGCGGCGGCTATGCTATGATTCCGCTCATTCAAAAAGAGGTCGTTGACAAAAGAAAATGGATATCTAACGATGATATCCTCGATATTATTGCTATTGCCGAAAGTACACCGGGTCCTATCGCTATCAACTCCGCTACCTTCGTAGGCTACAAAACTGCGGGATTTTGGGGCTCCTTCTGCTCCACACTCGGCGTTGTACTCCCTTCTTTTCTCATAATAATCGCCATCTCCTTTATTTTAACTCAATTTCAGGACCTCAAGGTCGTTCAGTACGCCTTTAATGGTATTCGTGCCGGAGTTCTCGCTCTTATTATCAAGGCTTGGGTATCTATGTATAAACAGTGTCCGAAAAATATCGCGTCGTACATTATCGCCATCCTCTCATTTATCCTCGCCGCTATTCTCAACGTCAATGTTTTAATCGTTATTATCTTTTGCGCCCTTTTCGGACTCATTTCTTCTATCATCGCTTCAAGGAGGGTTAAATAATGATATATTTAGAGCTCTTCTTGACGTTCCTCAAAATCGGAGCCTTCACCTTCGGCGGAGGTTATGCTATGCTCCCGCTTATTCAGGAAGATGTTGCAGCTAAGGGCTGGCTTACCGACCGGGAAATCGTTAACTTTATTGCTGTCAGCGAAAGTACACCGGGTCCTTTTGCTATAAACATCTCATCCTATGTCGGTATGGAAACAGGCGGTCTGTTCGGCGCGTTTTGTGCTACATTCGGTGTTGTGCTCCCCTCTTTTATAATAATACTCATAGTTGCTAAATTTTTTGAAAAATTCCAGAGCAACTCTGTTGTTAAAGGCTGTATGGCAGGACTTAAGCCCGCTGTCATCGGTCTTATCGGCTCCGCAGTAGTTTCTACCGCTCAGACGGTATTCTTCGCCTCGGGATTTAATTTTAAACTCCTTACTTCTTTTGCTTTTATCTCTTCCGCACTCATCTTTGTAATTATGCTCCTTCTCGCTCTCAAAAAGAAGCACCCCATCCTCATAATCCTGCTCTCAGCCGCCCTCGGAATTGCTGCAGGTTTTCTTGCTGAGGTAATATGACAAATAAAAATTACTCCCGACTCACTTAAAATGAGCCGGGAGTTTTTTCTTATATTATTTTCACTTTGAGGAACCCTTTTTCCTCGAAATCACCGCACCCGCCACGGCACCAAGCAGACTTACTCCCGCTGCAAGCACCGCCACACTCACGGCTTCACTGCCGCCGGTTGAAGGAGCCTCTTTTGTGTAGTCGTAATATTTTTCGTCCTCCATCCAATCAGCATCATACAATAATATGGCTAAAAACTGACCGGGAGAATATAATTTTTTCTCCTCAACTATAGTTCCTGCCCAGTGGTCAAGCATAAAAATTTCCTTTTCCCCATCGCTTATTACCAAAAACTCTCCGTAAGGATCATGCAGTAACAAACTAAACTCCAGCTCCTCGGAAAGATAATCAAAATTATCTAAAACCGAATTATTATTAAGGATATATTCTATATCAGACAATACGTTTTCTTTTACTTCAGAAACGACGGTACTTACTACCCATTCCTTCCACTCTGCCCAGTCAGTATTTTCAACTGTTTTTTTATAATGTACGGTTTCAACTATTTCAGGAGCAGTTACACTGACCGCCGACGACATAACGGATTTCGTTTTTCCATAATTTTCAGTAATTTGTGACATTGCTCCTATCCCAATTGGTTCATACTTGAAAAAGTAAACATTATCTGCCGTCATCGCTTCAAGCTTATCCGTCCAATATTCAATAACTTCGTTGCGTTCATCCGGATCCCAATAAGCTTTATCTTCTCCGGTTACATACTCATCTTCTCTATATTCAGCCGCAAAGCACGGTACTGTCAACAAACATATAGCTAATATTATTAATATTAATCTTTTCACTGTTTTTCCTCCTTAATATGAGATAAATCACTTAGGGTAAGTTTTCCCCATCGGACTCTCCTCCTTTCTCTTTCTTGCCATTATCCTACCACATATTTCCTAATTTTGCAATATGTTTTGTACATATTGCAAACAATATCCAAACTTTATTTTATTTTTTTATTCAAAATACCCCTCGTAACTTTTGTCACAAGGGGTATCGTTTTATTGCTCGTCAATATACGCACACGCTGCTATCGCTGCTGAAGTTCCGTCGGCTACCGCTGTTGTGAGCTGGCGTACTCCTTTTTTGCGGCAATCGCCCGCTACAAATATTCCCGCAGTTTTCGTCTTACAGCTTTCATCCGAATCAACGTAACCCGAACCGTCAAGTGTCAGCATTTCGCTGAACTGCTCTGTATCGGGAACGTGTCCCACTGCGATAAATACTCCGTCAAGTGCTATCTCTCGCTCGGCTCCCGCTTTGTCCGTTACTTTAACTCCCATTAAAGCATCTTCTCCGAGATATTCACTCACCTGCGAATTCAGCACAAGCTCCACGTTAGCGCGACCTTTCAAGAGCTCCGCGAGATGCTCCTCGCCTCTAAAGTTATCCCTGCGGTGTATCAGGTACACTTTACTGCATATATCCGCCAAAAACAGCGCTTCCTGCAATGCTGCATTTCCGCCGCCTACGATAGCCGCCGTTTTCCCTTTATAAAAGGCTCCGTCACAAACCGCACAAAAGGATATTCCGTTACCTATCAGCTCATCTTCACGCGCAAGTCCAAGTTTTCGCGGTTTAGCTCCGGTCGCTATTATTACCGCTTTGCACTCAAATTCTCCGCCAAAAGCAGTCCTGACGACTTTTTTACCGTCAGTATCTTCTACTCCAACTGCTCTGTCTACCTCTAAATCTACTCCGAGCGCCATTACCTGCTCGACAAGTCTGTCTGCAAGCTCCACTCCCGAAATAGACTGTATCGTCGGGAAATTTTCTACCTTCGGAGACCAGGTTATCTGGCCTCCGAACGCACTTTCCTCTATTATCATTGCCGTCTTCCCGGCTCTTCTTGCGTAAAGCGCTGCAGTAAGTCCTGCAGGTCCTCCGCCTATTATCACTATATCATACATCAATTTTCACCCTTACAGGCTGTTAAGATAGTTTCTTATCTCTCCGACTCCGACATACTTTTCAAAGCTCTCTCCGTCGGTGATTACCAGCGTCGGTGCCTGCTTTATTCCAAACTTCTTTACAAGCTCCACGTTTTCGTCCGCAAGCAGCGTTTCGTAGCTAAACTCCGCTTTATCCATATATCCGCGTGCCACCTTACAGTTCGGGCATGTCTGTGTCGTGAAAAGTAACGCCTGTGCTGTCGCTACCTTTACTTCAGACGCGCACTCGCATCCGCAAGAATCTTCCGCAGCGGGAGCTCCGCTTCTTTTCAGTACGCTTGTTTCAATGTTGTATTCCTTACGGTCCTTATATTCCTGAGCCTTGCCCTCGTTCCAGTTCTGCACCGGACGGTAATATCCGGTTATGCGGCTGTATACCTCTGTCTTTTCTCCGCAATCATCACATACAAACTTCTCGCCGTTAATATATCCGTGATTCTTGCAGATGGAGTATGTCGGAGAAATGGTGTAGTAAGGTAATCTGTAATTCTCCGCAATCTTGCGCACGAGTGTTGCCGCTGCCTGCCAATCGGGCATCTTCTCTCCCAAGAACGCATGGAATACGGTTCCGGAAGTATACAACGTCTGCAGCTCATCCTGTATATCAAGTGCAGTAAAGATATCGTCGGTGTATCCTACGGGAAGGTGGCTGCTGTTGGTGTAGTAAGGATCTCCACCCGTTTTATCGGATGCTGTGATTATATCAGGGAATCTCTTTACGTCATGCTTTGCAAGTCTGTAAGAGGTGGATTCCGCCGGCGTAGCTTCAAGGTTATACAGATCGCCGTACTCCTCCTGATAGTCAGAGAGTCTTTCTCTCATGTGATTGAGGACGTCTCTCGTAAACTTCTGGCACTTCTCATCAGTCATATCCGCTCTTATCCATTTTGCGTTGAGTCCTGCCTCGTTCATACCCACAAGTCCGATGGTGGAGAAGTGGTTATCCAACGTTCCGAGGTATCTCTTGGTGTAAGGATAGAGTCCCTCGTCAAGCAGCTTCGTTATAACCGTACGCTTTATCTTCAGAGAACGCGCAGATACGTCCATCATATGATCAAGCCTCTTATAGAAGTCTGCCTCATTTTCGGCAAGATATGCAAGGCGCGGCATATTTATAGTTACAACACCGATGGATCCGGTGCTTTCACCCGAACCGAAGAATCCGCCCGATTTCTTGCGAAGCTCTCTTAAGTCAAGGCGCAGTCTGCAGCACATGGATCTTACGTCGTTGGGCTGCATATCGCTGTTAATATAGTTAGAGAAATACGGGGTTCCGTATTTTGCAGTCATCTCAAAGAGTAACTGATTGTTCTCTGTGGGTGACCAGTCAAAATCCTTAGTGATGGAGTATGTGGGAATCGGATACTGGAATCCGCGTCCGTTTGCATCTCCCTCGATCATTATATTGATAAACGCTTTGTTTACCATATCCATTTCCTTTTGGCAGTCTTTATACTTAAAGTTTGCCTCTTTACCGCCGATAATACAGTTAAGCTCAGCAAGGTCAGCAGGAACAACCCAGTCTAAAGTAATGTTAG